>DATGMT010000148.1:0-12291 GCA_035307265.1 Aequorivita sp. | reverse complement strand
TCTAAAAGCGCCGCGATAAACTATCTCCAAGCGCAGCGGTCTTACAACTTAAATAAATTTATGTCATTTAAATCATTAGGGCTATCTGAAGCCTTGCTAAAAGCTATTAGCAAAAAAGGATATGAATCACCTTCGGTAATTCAAGAAAAATCTATTCCATTAATTTTAGAACAAAAAGATGTTCTTGCTTCGGCACAAACCGGTAGTGGAAAAACAGCTGGCTTTGCATTGCCAATACTACAATTATTAAGCAATGAGTCTCCTTTAAGGAAACGTCCAATTAGAGCTTTAATTCTTACGCCAACCCGTGAACTTGCGGCTCAGGTGCAAGAAGAATTTAAGGAATACAGTGAATATACTGATCTTCGTTCTGCCGTAATCTTTGGTGGTGTGGGTGCAAATCCACAAATACGTGCACTACGAAATGGAGTGGATGTTCTAGTGGCAACACCTGGTAGATTGTTAGATCTTATTGGACAAGGAGCTTTATCGCTCTCTAAAATTGAAATTCTTGTTTTGGATGAAGCCGACCGTATGTTAGATATGGGGTTTGTTCGAGATATTAAAAAGATAATGGCTTTACTTCCATCAAAAAGACAGAACCTCTTGTTTTCTGCAACTTTTTCAAAGGAGATTAAAAAGTTGGCCAACGAGTTTCTACATAACCCTGTGTTGGTAGAAGCAACTCCTGAAAATACTACAGTTGAAAAAATAGATCAAACAGTTTATAGGGTAGATAAAACTCAAAAAACAGATTTGATAATCAAATTAATTTCTGAAGGCAATTGGAAACAAGTGTTAGTGTTCACAAGAACCAAACATGGTGCTAACCGTTTAAGTGAAAAGCTAGAAAAAGCAAAAATAACTTCAGCTGCTATTCATGGAAATAAAAGTCAAGGTGCAAGAACCAGGGCGCTTTCTGGATTTAAGGAAGGAAAAGTACGTGTGCTAGTAGCTACCGATATTGCCGCAAGAGGATTAGATATTCCTTTACTGCCTCACGTTATAAATTTTGAACTGCCAAATATCGCTGAAGATTATGTTCACCGTATAGGAAGAACTGGTCGAGCAGGAGCAAGTGGTGAAGCTATTTCATTGGTTAGCTTAGATGAAGTGAGTTATTTACGAGCTATTGAAAAACTAATAGGAGAACGTTTACAGCCAAAAACAATTACAGACTTTCAACCAACAGAAACAATGGCCGATGTTAAAGCCCAAGAGGTTGAAGCAAAAAAACAAAAAGCACTACACCAAAGCCGCAGACGTAGCTCTGGAGGAAGAGGAAATGCTTCTTCAAAAGGAGGAAATAGAAGCAGACGATAATTATAATCTAAGAACTCTTAACGAAAAAGATCTAAAAAAGGGGAGAGGCTTTCAAGAAAGCTTCTCCCCTTTTTAGAAATTAATTATAGAGTTCTAATCAATATGTTTTAAACAGAATTGTTTTAAAACTGTCTTTAATTAGTCATAAATACGTCAAAATAAAATTGACCTTGCCAACAATAAGTACCAGCTACAGTGTCTCCAAATCTATCGTTTCGAGTGATGTTCATTGTAATTTGCGACTCGGATTTTGAGGCGTAATTTAAACTAAATGTATCGGGATTATTACTATTGTTGTTTGCTGAAAAAATAAGACCATTAGGTGGAAATGGAAGTGGAGGATCAAAACTGTATCTAACTTGTAGGCGTTCTGCATTGTGTTTAGCTCCTAAAACATGAACTGCAACTGAAGGATCACTATCATTAAGAACCATGTGTGTTTGGTTTGTGTCTCTAGAGGTAATTCTTTGTAAAACTACCCAGCTAACCGCGGTGTTAACGCCATTAATAGGAATATTAAAAGAACCTGTTGTGCCTATTGACACGGAGTTACACATGGGGATAACCATGCCTCCAAATGCAGCTATAAGTGGAATGTCGGGAATACTTTCATTTGTAATAGATTCCCATCTTGCATTACCATTAGCATCAGACATTAATATTTTTCCATCTCCTTGACTGCCGTCTTCTATGCGTAACGCACTAACCTCCGAAAGACTAGTGATAAGTATATTGTCAATATATACTGCATCGTCAAAATAGTTATTACTACCGTCTTTTTGATATTCCCATTTTAAATTATGCGTTCCTTGTGGTAAAAAAACAGTGTATTGTGAGAAGTCAGTTTGATTACCTGACCATTCTTGCTCTGGAGCATCGTTAATGAAAAACCTAAGCTTATCAAAAAGTGCTTCAGAACTGGTTTTATACATAAAAGATAGGGTTGCACCTCCTTCAGGTATTATGGCAGTGTATGATAAACGACTTATTTGATTGCCTGTTATAGCTCCCGACTTAGCAACGTAACTCCCTCCATGTAATACAGTGGACCAACCAACGGCGCCATCTGTTGTTAAAGGGCTCAAGCTTCGATCTTCAAAGTTTTTATCTAAGATAGGAGGTGTTGTTTCTCCAACCAAATGCAACTTCGCTGTAGGCGTTGCAGTTCCTACACCTACATTTCCATTGTTCGCGTTATAAATGTTCTCTCCCGAAGCAGTCCAATGACTCTCTCCACCAAAAGGTTTCTAAGAGCCTTCATAGTAATAAAACCCAGGAGTGTTATCTGTTTGATAAATCATAAGGCCAGTGGCGGGGTTGGCAATAGCATCTCGCTGAACTTGAGTCATACGAGGAATCAAAATACCACTTTCTGTTGACTGAATGTCTAAAGCAGAACTTGGGTCGGGTTCTGTAGTGTTAATTCCAACTTGGGAGGTTGCCGTAAAAAATCCATTGAGAAGTAGACAAAAGAGTAATAGTCTTTTTATTTTTAGTGGGGATTAAATGAATAGTTAAATAAAGTGCAGAAAAAGAATTAGTGTAATTTTTTTTCTACTATTTAGGTTTGTTTATTTTGTCTAAATATATAAATAAATGTTAAAAACTACGCAGTGAAGAGTTATTTTATTGTTGAAGTTAGTTGATTATTCACTTTTAGAAACTGTAATATCTACTGTTTTGATATCGGAAAGAAGTTCAAGCTTCTCATTTTCAAATAAATTCCCTAAATCTGTTAAGTCAACGTCTTTCCAAGGTTCGATTTTGTAATTTCTATAATCCACAAACCGGATACCTTCTATTGTGCGAGGATTATAGGCTTCTCTAAATCGAATTCCGCCCTTACCAGTGTAGAATTTATAGGCGAAAAAATCAACGGTGAAATCGTTTTGACTCACCCAATACATATAAATGTCGTCATGATCGTCGCCCCCACCTTCTTCAGAAAATGAAACCTTTATATTGTAATAGTCAACATTCTGAATTTTTGATTTTCCAACGAGCTCTTTTTTTACTGCAGGGTCATTTAAACCATATGGAAGCTGAACAAAGTAATGAACAGAATTAACAGCATTAGAGTATTTGTTCTTTGTTGAATCTGCTAATTCAAGTTTGTTACCATTTATAAATCGGTTAAACCCAGAATTGGAGAGCACGTCCTCTATTTCACCTACAGAGTCTGAAATTTTTTTGCGTAGTTCATATTCGCCATTCTTTCTAATACTACTATAGCTGGCATTTCGGAATGTGAAATTAATAATGGCACTTTCATACTTCTTGCCTCCTGCTTTCTCTATAGTCTTATCGATTATTTGTTGAGCTGTAAGGTCCTTCTTCTCTTCATTGCACGAAATAAAGAATACTAAAAGAAATATTGCTGGAAGAAATTTCATAGCTTTTGTTTTTATCAAAGATACAAATGAAATAAAGATTTCTATTTCGAACACTAAATAGAATTAATATTATAAAGAACAATATAAGTGGTGAAAACTCGTATTATGAATATTAAACTTTAACGGAGGCTATTTAGATCTATTCTCTAAATTTGCAACCATTCTTTATGGCAGCTACAATTACAAAATTTATTGACGCTTTTTATTTCTTGTTTCGAAGGTTTCTTCCCTTAGATACATATAGATACGCTGTTTGTGGCGGCAGCAATTTGGTTTTTGATATTTGTTTATACTTTGTTTTTTATCACTTCGTTTTTGCTAAACAAAATGTCGATTTGTTTTTTGTTGTGCTTAGTCCGCATATAGCTTCCTTGTTTGTGGTATTTCCAATAACATTCACGACAGGTTTTTTATTAAATAGATACATTACTTTTCCTACATCAAATCTGCCTTGGAATGTACAGTTTTTCAGGTATTTTGTTGTTGGGATGGGGGCGCTACTACTTAGCTATGCGTCCATGAAACTATTAGTAGATTTCTTCGGGTTTTATCCAACGCCGTCTCGCTTACTCACTGTTGTAATAACAGTGGTTTATAGCTATCTATCTCAGAAAAAGTTTAGCTTTAAGATTGCTTAATACGATTTCTATTCTAGGAGTGTAGGAGATAATTTAATTATGCTCCGGTACTCACCATTTGTAATCCAACGACAGAAATAACAAGTGTGGAAAGGAAAAACATCCTCCAAAAGGTTACAGGTTCTTTAAACAGTAAAACCCCTAAAACTACGGTTCCGATGGCTCCTATAGCTCCCCATACTGCATAGGCTGTTCCTACGGGGATTGCTTTTTCTCCGCCCATAGCTTTGAATAGTAAAAACATGCTAATGCTTACGCAAATAGCAAAAGAAAGTAGCCAAAGCCAAAGCTCTTTCCCAGAAGACTGTTGCGCTTTTCCTAAACTGATAGCAAAACCAGTTTCAAATATTCCACCTATTATTAATAAAATCCAATTGATGCTCATTGTTTCAAAAATACAGAAATTAGAAATGAAAACCGATTTGTAGCTTATTTCATATTTATTATCGGCCCATAAATACTTTGACGCGAAGTTAGTTTGATAGACGATACATTTATCATTTTGTTCACACTTTTATGTCAACATTCTAATATATTTAAAGTGAATAGTTAAATCATATTTTAAAAGTTATAAAATGAAGAAAAGAAAGCTTGGGCAGTCCGGTATTTATGTTAGTCCAATAGCGTTTGGAGGCAACGTATTTGGTTGGACAGTAGATGAAAAACAATCATTTAAATTATTAGATGCTTTTGTTGATGCAGGATTCGATTTTATAGATACAGCAGATACTTACTCGTGGTGGGTTGATGGGAATACAGGTACAGAGTCCGAAACTATCATCGGAAAATGGTTGGCTGAAAGAAAAAATAGAGATAAAATAATTCTATCTACTAAGGTTGGATCTCAAACAAAAGAACATCCTAAAAATAACAGTAAAGAGTTTATTTTAAAAAGTGTTGAAGATTCTCTCCGAAGACTCAAAACCGACTATATCGATCTTTATCAAACTCATTTCGATGATGAGGTTACGCCAGTAGAGGAAACGCTCTCTGCTTATGCACAGCTTATAGAAGAAGGAAAAGTTCGCGCTATAGGAACGAGTAATATGTCTGCCGAACGTATTCGAGAGTCTTTGAAAGCTTCAAGTGAGAATGGATTGCCTAAATACGAAACCTTACAGCCTCATTATAATCTGATGGAGCGCGAAAACTATGAAAAAGTTTTAAGACCCATAGTTGAAGAAAATAATATGGGGGTTATAAATTATTACTCCCTTGCATCAGGGTTTTTAGCTGGAAAGTACAGGAGTAAAGATGATTTTAATAAAAGTCCGCGTGGTTATGGAATGGAAAAATATCTGACAGATAAAGGCTTTAAAGTGTTAGAAGCACTGGAGAAGGTTTCCGAAAAACACAATACCACTCTTGCAACAATTTCTTTGGCATGGCTTCTAGCACGTCCAACTATTACAGCTCCAATAGTAAGTGCAACAAGCTTGAAACAGTTGGAGTCTATAATCAATGCACCTATGTTGAAATTAGATGAAGCAGACATGGAAATGCTAAATAAGTCAAGTAGCTGGTAGTCAATACAGAGCAATGAGTTTTGAAGTTGGTCCTAACGATGAAATCTTTCGGAGTATGAATGATTTATTTTTTTGATACTCCCTTTCAGAATGTTACCTTTGCACCTCGAACTCCGAAGCTTATGTTGCTCTCTTTTCCATGAGATTTTGAAAAGCTAAAGAGTCAATTTTAAAAAGAATAGATACTATGTTTAATAATTTAACCGATAAACTGGACAAGGCACTTCACGTGCTAAAGGGCCATGGAAGTATTACAGAAGTAAACGTTGCAGAAACCTTGAAGGAAGTGCGCCGTGCACTTTTGGATGCGGATGTCAACTTTAAAACAGCTAAAGAATTTACAGATACTGTAAAAGAAAAAGCACTAGGTCAAAATGTATTGACTACGCTTCAGCCTGGCCAACTTATGGTTAAATTGGTGAAAGATGAACTCACCGAACTTATGGGGGGAGATACAGCGGGAGTCAATCTTAGCGGTGCTCCAACTGTAATCTTAATGTCTGGTTTACAGGGTAGTGGTAAAACTACTTTCTCAGGTAAACTGGCGAATTTCTTAAAGAACAAAAAAACCAAGAAGCCATTATTAGTTGCGTGTGACGTTTATCGTCCTGCAGCTATTAACCAGTTGCACGTGGTTGGTGATCAAATTGGTGTTGAGGTTTATAGCGAGCCTGAAAATAAAAACCCCGTTGATATTGCTCAAAAAGCTATCGCACACGCTAAACAAAACGGATTTAATGTGGTGATTGTGGATACCGCAGGTCGTCTTGCTATAGATGAAGAAATGATGACCGAAATTGCAAATATCCATAAAGCAATTACTCCACATGAAACTTTGTTTGTTGTGGATTCCATGACAGGTCAGGATGCTGTCAATACCGCAAAAGCTTTTAACGATAAACTAAACTTTGATGGTGTTGTATTAACTAAACTCGATGGTGATACTAGAGGAGGTGCTGCAATTTCTATTAAAAGTGTTGTAGATAAACCTATCAAGTTTATCGGTACAGGAGAAAAAATGGACGCGATAGATGTGTTCCACCCTTCTCGTATGGCCGATCGTATTTTAGGGATGGGAGACGTTGTTTCACTTGTTGAAAGAGCACAAGAGCAATTCGATGAGGAAGAAGCACGAAAAATCCAAAAGAAAATTGCTAAAAACCAATTCGGTTTTGACGACTTCTTAAGCCAAATCCAACAAGTTAAGAAAATGGGGAGCATGAAGGATTTAGTTGGAATGATTCCCGGAGCAGGAAAAGCACTTAAAGATGTAGATATTGATGATGATGCTTTTAAAGGAATTGAAGCTATTATTCACTCAATGACACCTAAAGAAAGAGCTGAGCCAGCAGTAATCAATGGAAGTAGAAAGAAAAGAATTGCAAAAGGAAGTGGTACAAGTGTGCAGCAAGTAAATCAGCTGTTAAAGCAATTCAACCAAATGAGCAAGATGATGAAGATGATGCAAGGCGGCGGAGGTAAAAAGATGATGCAAATGATGGGAAATTTACGTTAGGAGTAAATGGCGGTTTTCAGTTGCAGTTGACAGACCAGCATTGGTAATGGAGATCATAAAATTGACACGGATATTTCCAAAAGAAGAAAACTATAAAACACTAATGTTGATCACTGAGGAAGTAGGGAAATTAATAAATTATATGATATTAAATCCTCAAAAAAAATCGGGGATTCAACAGAATAACATTTTTTGACAAACCACTGAATACTGACCACACAAAAATGTAATAAATGACAATCCTCGACGGTAAAAAAGTAAGCAACGACATTAAGAATGAAATAGCTACTGAAGTAGAAAAGATGAAGGCTAATGGAGAGAAAGTGCCGCATCTTGCTGCAATATTAGTTGGTAGCGATGGAGCTAGCCTTACGTATGTTGGAAGTAAAGTGAAAGCATGCGAACGAGTTGGATTTGAATCTACTCTTGTTCAAATGCCTGCCACAACAAGCGAACTTGAACTTCTTAAAAAAATTAAACAGTTAAATGAGGATGACAATATCGATGGGTTTATTATTCAGCTTCCATTGCCTCCTCAAATAGATACTCAAAAAGTGTTATTAACTGTAGATCCACACAAAGATGTTGATGGTTTTCACCCTGAAAACTTTGGGAAAATGGCTTTAGATATGAGCACGTTTATTCCAGCTACACCTTTCGGAATCCTTGAGTTACTTCAGCGATATAATGTTGATACTAAAGGAAAACATACCGTGGTGATTGGAAGAAGTCATATCGTGGGAAGACCTATGAGTATCTTGATGAGCCGTAAAGGTTGGCCTGGAAATAGTACAGTTACTCTAACGCATAGCAACACTAAAAATATTGCGCAAATAACTACTCAAGCCGATATTATAATCTCAGCTCTTGGTGTTCCAAACTTCCTTAAAGCGGAAATGGTAAAAGATGATGCGGTAATTATCGACGTGGGAATAACTCGAGTTGAAGACGAAAATAGCCCAAGAGGATATGTTATTAGAGGTGACGTTGATTTTGAAAACGTGAGTAAAAAAGCCTCATATATAACACCTGTTCCTGGAGGCGTTGGCCCTATGACAATTGCTATGTTACTTAAAAACACGCTTTTAGCACGTGAACAGCGCAGACATGCCGATAAAAAACTTAATAAGTAGTATCTCACGTCTCTATGAGCAGAGTGGTCTTAAATCTTAGTCTGACACGACTAATTAAGAATCCTCTTCTTCAGTTTCTTTAAGACGCCAATCTAAGTATTTGTGTAAGTCGGTTTCAATCCAACCCATAGATATAGTCATTACGGCTAAATCATCTATATAGCCAATTCCAGGTATAAAGTCTGGAATCACGTCTAATGGATTTAAAACATATAATAAAGCCAATGATATTGCGGCAATTGTAAACCATGGAACTTCAGGATATCTTCCGTTTTTAATGTCTTTAAGCATCGCAAACATTATTTTTCCTATTTCCGCAAATTTACGCAACGGAGTAGCATTGCTTAACTTATGAGAAATTGACTCTTCGTTGTCCATTACAACTTCAACGTCCTCTTCCTTTATCTTAGATATATTTTCTTCTACATACTCTTCGCTTATATTGCTGTTCATCATAGCAATTCTTGAAGCATCGGTATTTTTCTTTTTTCTAAAAAACATATTCGTGTTGTATACTGTACCTAAAAATAGTCAATCTGTATATCAATTCTTTTAAAGTTATGTTATAAAATAATCAATGAATGCAGCTGCTGATTTTTCAAGATAAAAAGAAAGACGGGAAGAATGAATTAGGGGTTAGTGTTTTGAAAACTAATTTCTGTTAGTAATCAAACACTCGGTTATTGAGTAGTGAGTGCAAACCTGTATGGATTGCCGTAGTTGGTAAGGCTGGTATTGGAATCAAACACTCGGTTGTTGAGTAGTGAGTGCAAACCCAATAAACCATTAAAACTTTTTTAAAATTAATAGAAACTACTCTTTATTTGTTGCTTCTGTGAGATTGTTATCTCCGT
The DNA here is from genome assembly GCA_035307265.1 of Aequorivita sp. GTDB lineage: Bacteria > Bacteroidota > Bacteroidia > Flavobacteriales > Flavobacteriaceae > Aequorivita. The sequence continues at coordinate 2,908 of DATGMT010000148.1, read as the reverse complement.
ATTCTTGGCTGTAAATTTTTACAATTACCATGAATAAACTAATAAGAAGTGGACCAAAAATAAGTCCGATAAATCCAAACAAAGGGACGCCAACTATAACTCCAATCAGTGTAATTAAAGGATGCACATCGTCTAGTCTTTTTAAAACAAAAAGGCGAAATACATTATCAGTCATTCCAACTACAGTGAACCCGTAGATCAATATCCCCCACGCTGCAAAGGTATCGCCGGCTGATAGTGTTAAAATAAATACTGGAAGTATTCCTAATAATGTTCCAACAAAGGGAATCATACTAGAAACAGCGACAATTACAAACCAAAAGAAAGGATCTTCAGTTCCAAAAATTAGAAACCCTATTAGCGCTACAACTCCCTGTGCAATCCCTACTAATGGAATCCCCAATGCATTTGATCGAACCATCATCTGAACTTCTTTTCCTATTTCTTTAAGATTGTCAGAATTCATAGGTATAAACTTGCTGACAAGCTGCTTTAGGTTTCTTCTGTTGGTCAACATATAGTAGAGCATGAAATACATCAGGCCTATTGCAATAAAAGCATTAAAGGTGTTGCCAACAAAGTCTTGTAGGTTATTTGATATCCACTCGGTAATGGCTGAAGCATCAATCCTGGAGCTCACGTCAATATCGATTCTATCTTCAATTTTATCGAGTTGTTCCTTTACTGCGTGTACTACTTCGCCATAGCTTTCGGCAGCACGACCTATCTTATTTCCAAGCATTAAAACAATTCCCGATATTGGAAGCAAGATTCCAATAAAAGAAGCAGCCATTAAAACCCCGGCAGCTAAAGATGGATTCCATTTCCTTTTATGGACTAATGTTTTCATCCACTTACGCATGATTACGTATAAAGTAATTGCGCCTAAAACTCCAGTTAAATACGGTAAAATCTCTATAAAGATAAGCCATCCCAAAGAAAAGATGAGTAGAATCGTGAAGACTTGACGTATAATCTGTGCTGGAATTTTTCTAATCATCTTTATGGAAAGTGTTCAAGAGTTTTCAAGGATTAAATAAGTCTATACTCTATAAAAATAAACATTTGAATTAGTTAATCCTCGATTATTGACCAGATTTACTAGTCTTCAGGATTCCAGCCAACTCTCAAATACTTAATAGTGGCTGAATCAATAATGTGATGTGCCTCTAATTTAGCATTAGGATCGGTTCTAACTTCAGCAGTTAAATACTTAGCGTCAATGGTTAGATATATGTCGGTATCAGAGAAAAAGACTAAAACTCCATTGATAATTCTTTCAATGTTACTTACAGTATAGTTGTCTTTAAACTCTTTAAAAGTGCTTGTGTTATTTAGGCCTTTCTCGGTTTTATAGCGTGAATCGTAAATTAATATATCAGAGATATTTGAATTAGGATCCATTTCGTCTTTTGGAGAAAGTAGTAATAATTGTTTTCCTCCTTTTTCATAAACCTCTACTTCACCTTGTGTTTCAATCGCATTTGGTGATCCGCTGGTTTTAACAATAGAATCTGTAGCAAATATAGAATCTAACTGCTTGACTTTATTCGACTCCATCAAATTTCCAACGCTTCCCTCTTTAATCAAGAATGGATCATTGCTCTCTTTTTTACACTGAACAAACATTAAGGCAGTAATAGCTACTAGGAATAAAGACTTTTTCATTTAAAATTTTATTGAATAGTTGAATTAATCTGTTTTTATATTCTAAACTTAGGATGCATTCTCTTGATTGAAAATCAAACATATACTTCTTTTTAGTTTTGAAGTTGAAGTTAGAATCTCTAAAGAAAAAGAATCGTTTAAAATGTGGATGCAAAAGTAGTAAATATTGAGCCACAAAATGATAGTCTAACTTAAAATACAATATTATAAGATTAAATAGATGTTCTTAATTTCTCAATGAATGAAGAATGAGCGGAGAAGTTTGAAAATAGGAGCAAAACAGTTCTAAAAACACTATTTTTGTACCGATGAAAAATGAAGTACAAGATTTAATTGCAAACGGCCTTATGTTGCCGTTGATGGAGCGGTTTTATACCATTCAAGGTGAAGGGTATCATAAAGGAACTGCTGCATATTTTATTAGAGTGGGAGGATGTGATGTTGGCTGTCATTGGTGCGACGTGAAAGAAAGCTGGGATGCCGACTTGCATTCGCCTTTGACGATTGAAGATCTAACAAAGGATGCTACTGAAAATTCAAAGATGATCGTTATTACAGGAGGTGAGCCATTGATGTATAATATGGATCCCTTAACAAAGATGCTTCAAGAAAATGGAATGCAAACCCATATTGAAACTTCAGGAGCTTATAAACTTTCTGGTAGTTGGGATTGGGTGTGCCTTTCACCTAAAAAAAGGAAACTGCCTACAGAAGAAGTCTACAATGTGGCAAACGAATTGAAAATGATTGTTTTCAATAAAGACGATTTTCGTTTTGCAGAAGAACAAGCTGCAAAAGTTAATAAAGATTGTCTTTTATATCTTCAGCCAGAGTGGGGGCAACGTGAAAAAATGATGCCTTTGATTGTGGATTATGTTATGAAAAATCCAAAATGGAAGGTTTCACTTCAAACACATAAATATTTAGATATTCCATAGCGAAAAGATTGGAGGTGCGTGTGTATATGCGTGTCAATTTCAAGTGATTACCCTTCAAAACCGACTTGATTTTTCAGAAATAAAGTTTTTTTATCGAAAATCAGGTTTTTCCACATGATTTTGTTGATAACTTAACGCACTTACTTTATGTAAACCCTTAATTTCATTGGGTTTTTCGCTATATTTGTTTGTTACTCAAATTATTGAAAACCATACAAAATTATATATGAGCGAAGAACAGAAAAAAGCTAGTTACGGTGCCGACCAGATTCAGGCATTGGAAGGAATGGAGCACGTGCGTA
>DATGMT010000147.1:0-30388 GCA_035307265.1 Aequorivita sp. | reverse complement strand
ATAGCCGATAAGTGGGCGCATGTTTTTAATTTTGAAGGTGGGGGAGCATCATTTAATAGTGGAGTTTCTTGCAAATTAATTGATGGTAATCGAGGTATGATTACAGCTTCGCAAGTGGAAGAAAATATTAATCCTCCCGATTTCTATCACAGTCCGTTGACTAGTCTCGTTTGTTTGGAGAACACAACAAATAAAGGGGGAGGCGCTTGCTATGACTTTTCTGAAATACAAAAAATTCGTTCGGTTTGCGATAAGCACCACTTAGGGTTACACCTAGACGGAGCCCGCATTTGGAATGCTTTGGTGTTTAAAAATGAAGATCCAAAAATCTATGGCGAAGTATTTGACACAATTTCCGTGTGTTTGAGTAAAGGGTTGGGCGCTCCTGTAGGCAGCGTTCTAATTGGGAGAAATGAATTTATGGATAAAGCCATGCGAATACGCAAAGTATTGGGAGGTGGAATGAGACAGGTTGGTTTTATGGCCGCAGCAGGAATTTATGCTTTAGACAATAATATACAGAGGCTTAAAGAAGATCATATAAGAGCCTTAGAAATTTCAAATGCACTTTCTAAGCTTTCCTATATTAAGAAGGTTGAACCAACAGAAACAAATATTGTGATTTTCTACCTTTCTGATAATATTTCAGAAAAAACCTTCCTAAATGCCCTTCAACAAAACAATGTGAGAATTAGCTCAATGGGACAAGGAAAACTGCGCATTGTTACACACTTAGACTATACTCCCGAAATGCATCATGAATTTTTAAACATACTCAATGAAGATCTTTTATCTTCTTTCTAACTCACTAAAACCTATACATTTTGAATCTTTCAGCTTCATACACAGATCTTTACCAACTTGCTATGGCGCAGGTTTATTTTAATGCAAAACCCAATGGTAAAGCAGTTTTCGACTACTACTATAGGAGTAATCCGTTTGATGGAGGATATGCAATATTTGCAGGATTAGAAGATGTACTGGAAATACTTGAAACACTAAAGTTTTCAGCTTCCGATTTAAAATACTTGGAAGAACAAGGTTTTGAATCAGATTTTATAGAGTATTTAAAAGATTTTAGATTTCGCGGTAACATTTATTCGAGCAGAGAAGGTGATGTTATTTTTCCAAATCGCCCCATTCTACAAGTAGAAGCTGATATAATTGAAGCCCAAATAATTGAAACGCTGTTGTTAAACTTTCTCAATTTTCAAACCTTGATAGCAACTAAAGCTAGCAGGATTCGATATAGTGCTCCAGGAAAAACCCTATTAGATATGGGGCTTCGTCGCGCTCACGCCACTGGTGGCTATTATGCGTCTAGAGCAGCTGTAATTGGTGGCTTTGATGGGACTAGTAATGTGAAAGCCGCAGCAGATTATAACATTCCGTCATCGGGAACAATGGCGCATTCATTTATTCAAAGCTATAGAGATGAACTTCAAGCGTTTCGTGATTTTGCAAAGTTTCGACCAGAAAACTGTGTGCTTTTAGTCGATACTTTTAATACGTTGAAAAGCGGATTGCCAAACGCGATTACTGTTGCAAAAGAAATGGAGAATAGGGGAGAGCAGTTGATGGGGATTAGATTGGACAGTGGCGATTTGGCTTATTTATCTAAAAAAGCAAGAGAGATGCTGGATGACGCTGGATTAAACTATGTGAAAATAGTAGCTTCAAACCAGCTTGATGAATATGTTGTAAATAGCCTTAGAGAACAGGGCGCAAAGATTGATATTTACGGCGTTGGCACCAATTTAGTTACAGGAAACCCTGATGCAGCATTTAATGGTGTCTACAAGCTCTCGGAGTTTGATGGCGAACCTCGAATTAAGCTTTCAGAGAATATTATAAAAATATCACTTCCCTATAAAAAACAAGTGTACAGAGTTTTGGATAAAGACGGAATGTTTTATGGCGCAGATGCTGTTTCCCTTGCTTCTGAAGTTAGTATTGATAAAATAGTACATCCTTTCGATTCTAATAAAAGCATTACACTCAATAATCTAGCTCTTGAGCCATTACTTAAAGAAGTGATTGTAAATGGAAACAGGGTCAGTAAGTTATACAATATAAAAGAGATTACTGAGTATTCTAAAAACCGATTAGAAAAACTTCCTGATGAATATAAACGTTTTCAAAATCCACATATTTACAAAGTTGGATTAAGCGCCAAACTTAAAGAAGAAAGAGATAAATTAATGTCTAAACACAAAGCTTAACTTTCTTCAAAGTAAATAAACATGACCTTAATCTATTTTAATTGATGCTGAGTGTTCTACTGCTTTATTTAAGGCTATGTTATGAAGTATAAGTTGCTTGTAGAATTAATATCTAATGTTTTAACAAAACAGGTTTATTTTTAATTGGCTAAAATCATTATTTTTAAATTTAAATAGTCAACCGTAAAAACATCTATTATGTCAGAAGAAGTTAAAATGGTGCCTGGAAACTCTTTAATTACTAAGACTCCCGAAGAAGGTCGTCAATTGGCCATTAAAATGGCGCGGTTAGTAATTAAAGTTACACAGCCAGATGCCGAAATGAGAGAAAAATTACGCCCTGTGTATGCAGAAGATGCTGCAATGTTAATTGCTGTAGGACAAGTAGTAGCTACAGAATTTGCCACAATTGCCGCTGCCAATAACTATTGGAGATAACTACAATTACAACGCTATCACAACTTATAAAGCACTATTCAACTTTAGTTAAGGCAACTGTTCTGAATACTTTAACTAGAATTGTGATTATAAGTGGTTAATGTATAGTATATTTGTGCTTTATTGAAACAAGAAATACTACTACACGAGATAATTTTTTTAAACAACTCTTTATAAAACCCATAAAAGTCGTCCGCTATATTTAGTAGATGGCTTTTTTTATTTAATTTAAATTGACAAATGGCGAAATCGCAACAAACACAGAATAAAAAAGAAAAAGAAAAAGCGAAGCTTAAAAAGCGCGAGGAAAAACGTAAAAAACGTGAAGCTCGAAAAGCAGAAAAATCCACAGGCATCGAATTTGCTTACGTAGACTTTAATGGAAACTTAGTAGATACACCACCAGATCCTTCTATGAAAGAAGAAATTGATGCAGAGGAAATAGTTTTAGGTGTGCCTCCAAAAGAAGAAGGGGATAACGAACCGTTTGATCCTGTTAGAAAAGGAAAAGTATCATTCTACGACTCATCTAAAGGTTTCGGATTTATCGTTGATAACGAAAATCAAGAAAAATACTTTACACACGTTAGTGGTATCATAGATGAGATTACTGAAAACGATCAAGTTTCATTCGAACTTGAAAAAGGACAAAGAGGAATGAATGCAGTTAGAGTGAAAAAAGTCTAATTGCTTTAAGTATTTAGCTTTTCAAAATAGTTATTCTAACCCATAGAGAATTTTCAGCTTGATGAGGAACAAAACTACATTGTTTTCAAGATGAAACTCATGTTATATCCAATCACTGTTGTTCGATTAGAATATTACAAAACTCTGTTTAATCAGAGAGAACGAGAACTTCTTGCTATTGTGCTCTCCTTTGAGGTTTAAAAGCTAGAAAGTAATGATGAACCCAAACTATCTTGATTGTAAAGCTATTAAGAGGTAGATTTTGTATCTTACGTCTATTAGCGAAGCAGACTTAAACCTTAGTCGGACACAACTAATATCCAATAAAAAAATCCCGCTTTTTTGCGGGATTTTCTATTGTCTTTTAATGGGGGAATTAACTAGCCAGGTTGTTATACTTGTCTTTGGCTTTGGTTTTAATTTGGTCGTATTTACTTGAAATAGTGCTTTCAACTTCACCAACCTTTTCCTTAATCTTTTTACCAGTGTCGCTAACTTTGTTTTTCAAGTTTTTCTTTTCTTCTGGAGACATAGTTTTGTATTTGTAATACGCTAAAGCTCCTGCTGCTGCTACTCCTAATAGTGCAAATAATCCTGTTCTTTTCTTATTCATAGTGTTTAATTTTATGTTTTTCTTTTATAGTGTGAAGATACAGGTTTCTTTCTTATGAAGTAAATTGTTGAGAGACTTTAGTATAAGATTAGTATTATGTCTATAAATAATGAAGTTTCTCTTAAATTTTTAGGAATTAATATTTTGACGATTGCGGCATTTATGATGATTTTTTTTATAAAGTAAGGATTAAGCTTTTGATAGAGCCATCTAAAATCTTAATTGAACACACTGCTTCTTAATTTAAATATCTTTAATTTCGCAAGTGACTTTACCACTAACCAATAATATCGCTAAAAGTATAATGGCAGGAGAGCAAATCAATAATCCATTACATGGAGTAAAACTGAAAGATATTGTAGAATTTCTTGAAGATCATTATGGATGGGAGGAGTTAGCAAACAGAATTAATATCAATTGTTTTAAAAGTAATCCATCTGTAAAGTCAAGCCTTGTATTTCTTAGGCGAACCCCTTGGGCTAGAGAAAAAGTAGAAAAGCTATATCTAAAATCTATAAAAAAATAAAACCCATCGTTACTAAGGTGTGTTAAAGTCTAATTTCACCTTTATATCTTAAAAACTGACTTTTAATTACTTCAGAATTTGCTTCTTTTCGGTGTTAGAGTTCTAAAAAATAATTTATTCCGGAAATCTTCGTTTTATACCCTTTAAACTATGTAGTTTTGCATCCCCGAAAAAAGGAGGATTTATGACAGAACTAGACTTATCACAAGCAATTAAAGACAAAAAAACCGACAAAGAATTATACAGCTATCAAAAAGGGGCGATAGATAAAATCTTTGAAAAGTTTGAAACTGCCCCAGAAGATTACCATTTGCTATACCAACTTCCAACAGGAGGAGGGAAAACAGTAATTTTTTCTGAAATTGTAAGACAATACCTTAAAACGCACCAAAAGAAAGTTTTGGTTATGACCCACCGTTTGGAGCTTTGTAAGCAAACTTCAAACATGCTAACTAACTTTGGGGTTGTAAACAAAGTTGTGAATAGTACTGCAAACCTCTCAGACCAAGACGAGTATAGTTGTTTTGTAGCAATGGTTGAAACTCTTAACAACCGTTTAAATGATGATAAACTAGACATCTCAGACGTAGGATTAGTTATCATTGATGAAGCTCACTATAACTCTTTTACAAAGCTTTTTAAATTTTTTGAAAAGTCATTCATTCTAGGAGTAACTGCAACTCCATTGAGCTCAAATAGAAACCTTCCTATGAAGGATAACTACGACGAATTGATTGTAGGGGAGAGCATCAAAACTTTGATAGAAAATGAATTCCTTGCCGAAGTAGAAGTATTTCAATACAATATGGGACTAACCTCTTTGGAGATTGGACCAAACGGAGATTATACAGTAAAATCTTCAGACGATCTTTACTCAGGAATAGGAATGCTCGATAGACTACTCGAGGCATATAGATCACATTCACAAGGCAAAAAAACCTTGATCTTTAACAATGGTATTAATACTTCTATTCAGGTGTATTACCACCTGAGAGCAGAAGGATTGCCAATTATGCACCTCGATAATACAGCCACAAAAAAACAGAGAAAAGAAATCCTAAAATGGTTCCATGAAACCCCAGATGCAATCCTAACTTCGGTTAGTATTTTAACTACTGGTTTCGACGAACCTACTATTGATACTATTATATTAAATAGAGCTACGCGATCCCTAACGTTATATTTCCAGATGATTGGTAGAGGATCTCGTATTTTAAATAACAAATCGAAATTCTCCGTAATTGATTTAGGAAACAACTATCAGCGATTTGGTCCGTGGGATGCTCCTTTAGACTGGCAGTCAATCTTTAAAAACCCAGACTTTTATATCGACAGACTTTCAAGTGATGAAGAGCTAGAAAGTAACTTTAGATATGAAATGCCAGAAGAACTCCGTGCAGAATTTGCAAAGAGTAAAGATGTGTATTTCGATATAAGAGCTACCTATGAAGATGCTACAAGAAAAGGAGAATCCTCTAAAGTTATATTAGAAAGATCAATTGAACAACATGCCTATATCTGTATAGAAAATAGTGAAGACGTATACGACGCACTTGGTTTGGCTAAAATGCTTGATGATGATATTGATTATCGAATTGAACAATATTCAAAATGTATTAGCAAAAGCACACACAACTTTTTAAAATGGCTTAAAGACGACTATAAACTCAAACTCCGAAACTATCTTAGAGAAAACTTTGATGAAGTATTTGAGCAAATTAATGGATTTCCACCCGAGGAGTAATTCATTTTACTTTTCCTAAACAGTTGAATCACTTTTACAGAATTCTGGAAAGAGCTTATGATTTTTCAAGCTTTGCTTTGTCTTGAATAATCAATATACCCTAAAACCCCTTCCTATAAATAGAGACAAGGGGTTTTTGTTTATTTTAAAAGATTTCAAGTTAATCATCTGCTTATGGTATTGAGTTCTAAAAACTTCTTCAAAACCTCCAATAGAATGAAAGAGTAATAGCTTATACAAAATTGCTTCAAATCCATATTTTTAAATATGAAACACTATTTTTGGACAAATAATTCTATGATGAAATCATTTAGTGACCTCTCGATTAATAAGCAACTTCAACAAGCCATTGATGACTTGGGGTTTGAAAAGCCTACTCCCATACAAGAGCAATCTTTCCCTGTTATAATGTCTGGAGCAGATATGGTTGGTATAGCACAAACAGGAACAGGTAAAACCTTTGCCTATATACTTCCTATTCTTCAAGAATTGAAATTCTCAAAAGAAATTCATCCTAGAGTTATAGTAATGGTTCCTACTAGAGAACTTGTCCTGCAAGGAGTTGAAGAGGTTGAAAAGTTAGGAAAATACTCTTCCGTTCGTGTGCTTGGAATTTATGGAGGCACAAATATAAATCCACAAAAACAAGCTGTAGCTCAAGGTGTAGATATCGTTGTAGCTACTCCAGGTAGACTATACGACCTTATAATAAGCAGAACAATTCAGTTGAAAAACGTCAGGAAAATTGTGATTGATGAAGTAGATATTATGCTCGACTTAGGGTTCAGATTTCAGCTGACAAATATATTAGAACTTCTTCCTAAAAAGCGACAGAATATAATGTTTTCAGCTACAATGACGGATGAAGTGAATACATTTATACATAACTTTTTTATTGCACCCCAAACCGTTTCTGTAGCAGTTAGCGGAACGCCATTAGAAAATATTTCGCAGTATGCATACGCTGCACCAAACTTTTATACCAAAGCAAACCTTTTGGTTCACTTGCTTCAAAATGAAAATGAGTTTAAAAAAGCATTAGTTTTTGTGCCGAATAAAAAAAGTGCTGATTTGCTTTTTGAAATTCTAAACGATGCTTTTGGAAGTCAAGTAGCTGTTATTCACTCCAACAAAACTCAGAACTACCGAATTCGATCTATTGAGAACTTCAATGCTGAAAAAACACGTGTTTTAGTAACCACAGATGTTATGGCAAGAGGATTAGACCTAGATAATATTTCGCATGTGGTGAATGTTGATACGCCTTCTTTCCCCGAAAACTATATGCATAGAATTGGTCGTACAGGCAGAGCAGGGCAAGAGGGAGTTTCTATTTTGTTTTTTACGGAAAAAGAAATTGAATCTAAAACAGCTATAGAGAGATTGATGGATTTGAAGATTGAACAACTAGATTTCCCTTCAGATGTAGAAGTTTCCACAAAGCTTACGTATGAAGAAAAACCTAAGGTTGTTGAAATAGATAACCCCAATAAAGAAGAGGAGGCGGGTCCAGCTTTTCATGAGAAAAAAGAAAAAAATAAAAAGACCAACCAAGGAAGTGCTTATAAACGAATCAGAAAAGATAAATACAAAAAGCCCAAAACAAGAGGCGATAAAAACTTTAATAGAAAGAAGAAAGGAAGATAAATTATTCCTTTTTGTTCTTATGCACCAAAACTTGTGTCAACAAAATCCGAGAATTTAAATTGAGCTAATCTGATATAGGACGTTTAATGTAGGATAATATTCAAAAACTAAAGTTTTAGAGACTGTACCTCATTCTAAGAGCCTTAAATCTGATTCTATTTATCACTCTGATTTCACAACTAATTAATTCTCAACGCTTATTGCTGAAGCTCATCACTGTTTATTCAAAACTTTACGCTGAGTCCCGGTTATTATTAAAAATATTGTTTTTTAAAATGAAACAAATGCAATTTATTTGTTTTTTAATTGTGTTAATTTCATTTTATAGGCGTAATTAACAGTTGAATTTAATTAATTATTAATAACTTTGAAGTAACTGTAATTATAATTCGGTTAGTGATGCAATTAAAATTAAACACAAGATTAAGTACTTTAGTATTAATCGTTCTTTTATTTTTCACATTTTCATGTAATAAAAATGAAAATATTGATCACAATAATAGAGATGTTCAAGTTTCATTAGATCGGGTGGCAGATAGTCTGTTTATGGTGTTTAAGAATAAATGGGGTGTCGAAAAGGGTGGAATTCATTTGTATGTTACAGGACCTTCTGGAAATTATCAAGCATCAAGTAATATAGAGCCATATTTATCTCCAGATACTCAATTTAGAATAGCGAGTATTTCTAAAACATTTACTGCTGCGTCTATAATGTTATTATATCAAGAAGATAAATTAAACATCAAAGACAATTTCATAGAATATCTCCCTAATATACCAGCTTATGATGTTCCTTTTAAAAATGACATAACGATCGAGCAACTATTACAGCATAGGTCTGGAGTGTTTGACGTAACTAATGAATATATACCTGAAGCAGTAAACGCCCCGTATTCAGGAACAAAATATGAAACCTATATACGTGCTCAGGATGACAAACACACTTTTACTTTTGATGAATTAGTGGGAGTAAATGCAGAGCACCAATTGAGTAAAACATTACCCGACGAGATTTTTAGTTATTCAAATACAGGATATAATATTTTGGGTAAAATAATTGAAGAAATATCTGGCAAAACATATTCAGAGTTTATTCATGAAAACTTTATCACTCCTCTAAACTTAACCAATACATATAGCGTATGGGAAGGGGGTGACATGGAGATGAGATCACAACATCTAAAATCCTATCTATATATTAATGGAGAGGAAAATGAAATAGAAACTACAAAAGACAATATGTCTGTTCACGTAAGTGAAGGAAATATAGTTTCTACGCCTCGAGATATTACAAGATGGATGCGGCTACTACTAACGGGAAATGCAGGTGTCAATGCTGCAAATGTAGAGCTGATGAAAGAAATGAAAGTTGCCGATTCTGCTCATGGCGTATATGGGCTTGGTTTAGTGTTTGATGAAGGATTGGGCTATGGACATAATGGAGCGCATATTAGCTATATATCGTCATTGAGGTATAACCCAAACAATGATATAACTGTTTTAGTTTCGTCTACTTTCATTCATATCAATGAAGATGCAGACTCAGATTCGAATGATCTGTTTGAATTAGGCTTCGCTATTAGGGATTTGTGTTACTCAGTAATTAATGAATATCAAAAATAAAATTCATCTAAATATTATAGCCTTATGTACAAAGCATTCAAAATTTCAGCAGTATGTATCGGAGTTTTAGTCGTCATGGGCTGTAAACAAAGACAAGAAACAAATTATTTGCCAAATCTTCAATCAACAATTGCAGAAGAGCCAATAGCGTTAGTGGATAATGTTATGACGCAACAAGAGCAAATCGCGCTCAGTCCAGATGAGGTCATTCAATCTCTTAAAGATGGAAATACTAGATTTATGAATGACGAGCTCACAGCTAGAAATTATTCGAAGCAGGTTATAAATAGTGCATCGGGACAGTATCCAGATGCTGTAGTTCTCTCTTGTTTAGATAGTAGAATACCTGTCGAGAATGTGTTTGATAGAGGGATTGATGATCTTTTTGTGGCCGTGTGGCTGGAAACTTTGTAAATGAAGACATGCTAGGGAGTATGGAGTTTGCTTGTAAAGTTTCGGGATCTAAACTTATTCTTGTATTAGGACATAATAACTGCGGAGCAATTAGAGCTGCTGTAGATAACGTTAAACTAGGGAATATAACTCCAATGCTGGAAAAAATAAAACTAGCTTTTGATAATGTTGACTACGATGGAGAAAAAAAATCATCAAACCATGAATATATGGCTATGGCGTGCGAAAGTAATGTGAATAATACTATAGCGAACATTAGAAAAAATAGTCTAATCCTTAAAGAAATGGAGGATAAGGGCGAGATAAAAATCGTTGGAGGAATTTATAGTTTAGAAACAGGACATGTAAACTGGTTAAACTAGACTTTTATAAGCCTACTGCCAAAGTATAAATCTACAAGCTGTTAATTACAGTAGGTGATTTTTTTTAACACTTTAAATGCTTACCTTATTGAAAGACAGGTTTTTGTAAAAGGCTTTAGAATAAGGTGCTTTTAGATACACCAGTCAACAGATTTTAATTGGATTTAGGGTAGCTAATAGAAAATAATTGCCTACCGAAAATTCAGCATTGACACTTGCACATTGAATATTTTCACTACTAACTCATTGCTTGATGGCTCTACTTTTCTATAACCACCTTTTTCGGAAATTCCATGAAATGCGACTCAAGTCTTTTCAGCATCGGATCCAGTTTTTCACAGTATAAAACATACTGGCATTTTTTAATGCTCTGAGTTATAGACATAATAGAACTATACGCTTGCCTTTGAGTTAAGAATTCGGCATCATCCACACTAAAAACTTTTAAATGTGCAATGCCTATTCCATTCAATAAAAATAGCTGTTTCATGTTGTTGGGCGTAGAAATAAGAATATCTACTCCCATAAATATCTCCGACTTTTGCAAATCAATATGAAGGCCTTCGTGGCCAACATAAACCCGTAATGAAGTATGTTTTGTATATTCTAAAAAGGCATCATATAATTCTAGCGCTTTTTCTTTGTTCTCAACCATAATTAATGCTCGAGGAATCATGCCCATTTCTTCACACTTTAGTTCTTGTAAAGTGGTGAGAATAAGTGTGGTGGTCCTTCCGCTACCTTTTGGTGCTACACAATATACATTGGCTCCACTTTTTATAACAGGAATACTCTTTTTCTGAAATAGAGTAGGAGTAGTTATTTCAAACTGAGCTAATTTTTCTTGTATTTCGGGGCGTAGTTTTTTAAATGGCATAGGAATTAAAGTAATGATAGTTTTATAGGTGGTTGAATTATCAGGACAAAGATACTATCTATGCGTCATTTAAATCAGTGCAGGGCCGTTTTCTATTTGAAGACGAAATATGATTTATATGAAATTCCTGATTTGAGTATGTTCATGAAACACAGATGACACAAATCAAGCAGATATTCGCGATTTAAATTTGCATATAATCAAATCTAATACCTCATCTCCTCAATCACCGGCAACAACACCTCCCAAACATTCTCAGCCACAATTCTATGTCCTTCAGCAGTAGGATGAATTCCATCTCTTTGATTTAATTCTTTCACTCCGCCAACGTTTTCCAAGATAAAAGGAATAAACACTAGTTCATTTTTTGAAGCCAAATCAGAAAAGATAGTTCTAAACTCAGTTGTGTAATCCTGCCCCATGTTAGGTGGTATTTCCATACCTGCCAAAATAATTTTTATATTCTCGTCTTTGGTCTTCACTGCATCTATAATGGTTTGCAAATTAGCTTTGGTTTCAGTTATAGGAACTCCGCGTAAGCCATCGTTTGCACCGAGTTCTAAAACAAATATGTCAATACTCTGATTTAAAATCCAATCAATTCTACTTCTTCCACCAGCAGTAGTTTCACCGCTTACTCCAGAGTTGATAACAGTATACCCCAATCCTAATGAATCAATTTTAGTTTGAATAATCCCTGGAAATGCATCGTTAGTATCGTCTAATCCATACCCAGCCGTAATGCTATCACCAAAGAAAAGTATAGTCTTACTCGATGATTCTTCTGCCACTTCAGTGTCGGTAATTACATTTTCATCATTGTTTAAAACTGCTTTTGATTTTGTTTCATTTCCACAGGAAACCACCACAAAAAACACTAGGATATAACAAAACTTTATGAAGTTTCGAGACTTGTAATATGTAGTATTTAAAAGGCTTTGCGTAGTTTTGGAATTTGACATATACAAGAGAATTAATGGTTGTTATTTATAATTAATCAGGTGGAGTTTTCAGTTTATTACACTTAAAATTCACAAAGGAACGCTAAGACACCCTTCATATGAAATCCACTCTCAGTGTAAAACGATTTATAGCAATGACAAAGATATTAAAGATTAATGGCCTCGAGCGAACTTATAAAAGTGGTTCTAAAGAATTAACAGTCCTTCAAAATGTTTCCTTTGAAGTTGAAAAAGGACAAACATTCTCTATTGTTGGTCCTTCAGGAAGTGGGAAAACCACCTTATTAGGGCTAGCGGCAGGTTTAGACACTCCCAACGCTGGTAAAGTAGAGTTATGTGGTCACGATCTAAATAGCCTGAATGAAGATGATCGCGCTCAACTCCGAAATGATCAAGTAGGTTTTATATTTCAAAATTTTCAACTCCTGCCAACCTTAACTGCGCTTGAGAACGTAAGCGTGCCATTAGAACTACAAGGTGATAAAAACGCTACTACAAAAGCTAAAGAGCTATTAAACAAAGTTGGACTAGGAGATCGAATTCATCATTATCCATCACAATTATCAGGAGGAGAACAACAGCGAGTTGCTGTAGCAAGAGCTTTTTCAAATAATCCATCCATTTTATTTGCCGATGAACCCACTGGAAATTTAGACGAAGAAACTGGAGAGAAAATAATCCAATTGCTCTTTAATCTCAACAAAGAAGCAGGAACCACACTAGTTATCATTACTCACGATTTAGATTTGGCCGCAAGAACTCAGCAAATTCTAAGATTGAAAGGTGGAAAGATTTTAACGAATGAAACAACCGTAGAAGTTTGAAGAAGTCTCAGTTAAAATCAAATCTAAATATCGCTTGGTTGTTTAAAATGGCATGGCGAGATGCAAAAGCGAGTAGGACACGACTCCTTCTTTTTATGGCGTCTATAATTTTGGGAATTGCTGCTGTTGTGTCCATACAGCTGTTCAGCCAAAATCTAACCGATAATATCCAAAGACAATCAAAATCCTTGATGGGTGCTGATTTTCGTATTGATATCAATGAGCTTCCCTCAGAACGCGCACAAGAAATTATTGATTCCCTACAACCAGATGCCTACGAAGTAAGCTTTGTATCCATGGTTGCTTTTCCAAAAAATGACGGCACCAAATTGGTTCGTGTTCGTGGCTTGGAAGGGGATTTTCCTTTCTATGGAAATCTTGAAACACGGCCTGTTGTAGCTTCTACTTCATATCAAGCTTCAGGTGGGGCTTTGGTGGATGCTACTTTAATGTTACAATACAATCTTCAGGCAGGTGACTCTATTAAAGTTGGTGAAATAACCCTGCCAATCGCTGGTGCACTAAAAGCAATTCCTGGTAATACAGCGGTTTCAAGCTCAGTAGCTCCATTGGTAATAATTCCTTATAACTTCATAGAAGCTACAGAATTACTTCAATTTGGAAGCCGAAAACGATATGAGTTCTTCTATAACCAACCTAATACCGATCTAGTTTTATTGGAAGAACGTTTGCAACCTAAACTAGAAGCAGAGAATGCAGATTTAGATACCCATATTAGTACTAGCAGCAGATTGGGACGTAGATATGATAATGTTGGATCATTCCTAAATCTAACAGCTTTTATTGCGCTATTGCTAGGTTGTGTGGGAATTGCGAGCTCTGTAAATATTTATATCAAAGAGAAGATAAATGCGATTGCCGTATTAAAATGCCTTGGGGCTTCAAGAAAACAAAGCTTTCTGATTTTCTTAATCCAAATTGCAGGAATAGGGATTTTAGGAGGTGTTATTGGAACTACAATAGGAGTAGGGCTGCAAGATCTTTTCCCTATTGTATTAAAAGAATTTTTGCCTTTCGATCTAACAATTAGTATTAGTGTACAGCCATTGATTATGGGAGTGCTCTTAGGTTTAGTAATGTCGGTTTTATTCGCTTTACTACCTTTGATACGCACATGGTATGTTTCGCCATTGGAAGTACTTCGTGTAAGTGGCGACACCTCAAATCAATCCAAGAAGGCCAGCTATGTCGTTATTGCTATAATAGTTTTGTTCTTGCACACATTTTCCTATTGGTTACTTCAAAACATGCTATTTGCATTGGCTTTTGTCGTCGGGATTCTAATCACTTTTGGTGTCCTTTCAGGTATTGCAATAGAGACTATGAAATTAGTAAGAACCTATTTTCCTAAGAGTGCAGGATTTACTACTCGTCAAAGTTTGCTGAATCTGTTCCGTCCAAATAATCAAACTACTGTCTTGTTGGTTTCAATCGGGTTGGGAACGTTTTTAATTAGTACATTATATTTTACAAAAGATATTCTGCTAGATAAAACCGCTATTGGACAAACCTCCAAAAGTGCAAACTTGATCACTCTCGATGTGCAACCAAACCAAGTAGAGGATGTAGCGAACACTTTTAAAACGAATGATTTAGAAGTTTTGGATAATATCCCGATAGTTACTATGCGAATGCACAGTATAAAAAATGAATTGGTAAATAAATTGCGAAGCGATAGTACAGTTCAAATAAAACGATGGGTTTTAAATCATGAATTTAGAACAACCTATCGAAGCAATCTTATTGACTCTGAAGAAATTATAGAAGGGGAGTGGGTTGAAGTTCAAGAGCCTAATAAAATCATCCAAGTTTCTATATCTGATAATCTTGCGGATGCTGCAAACGTGGCTCTAGGTGATACAATTGTTTTTAATGTTCAAGGTGTACATATGCAAACCCTTGTTAAAAGCATAAGAAGAGTAGATTGGACAAACTTGCAGCCAAATTTCACTGTTGTTTTTCCGTCGGGAGTATTGGAAAAAGCACCTCAATTTAATGTCCTTACAACCAATGCGCCAACTGAAACTATTTCTGCGAACGTGCAACGGGATTTGGTTAGTAAGCTCCCTAACGTGTCTGTTATAGACCTACGACAGATGTATACTGTTGTTGAAGATATTCTAAACAAAGTGTCTTGGATTATTAATTTTATGGCGTTTTTTAGTATTCTCACAGGTATAATCGTTTTAATAGGCTCTGTGCGAACCAGTAAATATCAACGAATAAAAGAAAGTGTTCTTCTTCGAACTCTGGGAGCGAAAAACAAACAGATTCTATCAATCACTGCCTTAGAATATCTATTTCTTGGAATTTTAGGCAGTCTCCTCGGAATTCTTTTGGCACTTATAAGCAGCTTGCTTTTGGCAATATTTGTATTTCAAGAACCCTTTATACCATCGCTTATACCATTTTTGGTGTTTTTACCGGGAATCTCTTTTTTGGTTTTGGGAATTGGATTGAGTAATATTCGTGAAGTTTTAAGAAGTTCGCCATTGGAGGTGCTTCGGAAGAGTGGGTAGAGAGTAGAGAGTAGAGAGTAGAGAGTAGAGAGTAGTGGTCGGTTGGCAATCTTTTCATTCATTCCATTGTATTAGTATTGCGACCCTCCAAAACGGCCTAAAAGTATTCCATTCGTGTTCATGCCCCCCAAACTTTCCGCCCACCCATTTCACGGCAAGACCTGACAGATTACCAAAACCTCTGTCAGGTCTGATGAGGTTCGTCCACCTATCCATAAAAAATTCGTACACCTGCCTGCCGGTTTCAGCCAGGTTCGTGGTGGTCCTTCCAACGCCTCTTGGTTATTCAAAAAAAAAATCCTTATATTTAAACCAATTTCAAAACCTCCACCCATGAAACCACTATTACTTCTTCTACTCAGTCTCCTGATGCTTTCCCAAAGCCACGCCCAGGATCCCGAATTATTTAAAACCTGGTATCTGTATTCCATCAATCTGGAAGGTGAGCCGCAATCCTATAATATCTGGGAAATTGAACCAGCAATCGCGCCAACCCTTACGATAACCGCAGACCTTCAATTCCATGGAACAGCAGCCTGTAACACCTTCACCGGCCAGTTTTCCTATACTGATAACCTCTTGTTTATTGAAAACTTTAATCGCACAGAGACCACCTGCGATTTTCAATCGCATACACAGTTTGAATCGCATTACTTTTCATTCTTCTATGAGAATACAGACCTTCAAATATCATTTCTTAACGAAACAAGTTTAGTCCTAGATTCTCCATTATTTCAAAGCATGCAGTTTTCGAGTATTCCATTGGGCGTGCCAGAAAACACCCTATCCAAAACAAAGCTTTATCCCAATCCCACCACAGATGAAATCTTCATTTCTTCAGAAAACAATAGCATTGAAAAGTGTATAATTTATTCTATATCCGGTAAAAAAATATTGGAAGCAATAAACACTGAAAGCTCGATTGACGTTTCATCACTATCGAAAGGAATGTATTTTTTGGAACTTATTTCTTCCGAAAGAAAGGATGTTCGAAAATTTATAAAGAAGTAGATGGTCTGTCACTCTTCTCCGCTAGCGCTAGCGTCTCACTCGTGCCGGTTGCTTGATCATGGTTGTGGGGGACACGGGCGGCAGGCCTTCGCCAGCGAGGAAAGATTTAATGCACAAATTTCGTTTATTTGAAAAAGAAACCGATGATCTAAAAATCTCTTTTTAATGAATGTTTCAGATTTGTCTCAAATTGAAATCTTCAAATCTCTTTTCAAAGGACGTGAAGATGTATTTGCCATTCGTTGGGAGAAATCTACCCATTCGGTAGCTGGTGGAAGTAAGTCAGGATATATGCCTGCTTATTTTTATGACCCCTACCAATATCGGATGCATAGAATAAATGGGGGAACTTTTAGGAACTTCTCAGAAAAATCTTATTTAAGTCTTACCGACGAGCAAATTCAAAAGCACTTGGATGGGCAGCAACAGATCGGACTCTATCCATTATTACAGGACAATACAACTTGGTTTTTGGCGGCCGATTTTGATAAAGAAAACTGGCAAAAAGAAGCTCTTGCATTTCTAAATGCCTGTGAGAATAGGGGAATTCCAGCCTATTTGGAACGTTCCCGGTCCGGAAATGGCGGACACGTTTGGATATTTTTTGAAAAACCATATCCTGCGATAAGGAGCCGAAAGCTGTTCATTTCCATTTTAGAATCTTCGGGTGCTTTTTCACTGTTCGACAAGAGTTCCAGTTTTGATAGGTTATTCCCAAATCAGGATTTCCTTTCGGGTAAGGGTTTTGGAAACCTAATTGCCTTGCCACTTTATAAACCAACTTTTGAAAAAGGAAACAGTTGTTTTGTCGATCCAGTGACCCTTGAACCTGAAACTGACCAATGGAACTTTATGAAAAATATTCAGAAGGTTTCAGTTGATTATCTAGATGAACTTTATAAAGGGTCAACTCCAAACCTTCAAACAACAATGCCTCCAACAACAAGCGAAAGGCTAACTATTTCCTTAAGTAATAATATACGACTAAGCAGAATTGGATTAACCCCATTCCTTATCAATTTTTTAAAAGAAGAATTGAACTTCGCCAATTCTGAATTTTTCATCAAAAAGAAATCGGGAAGAAATACATACAATACAACCCGTTTTTTCAAATTGGTTGAAGAAACGGAAAATGAGATAATAATTCCAAGAGGCTTCATTGGGAAATTATTGCGTTTCTGTAAAGAATCGCAAATAGAGTTTGACTTTATTGATGATAGAAATCAAAAACCCATCATTCCGTTTAGCTTCAATGCCACTTTACGTAAGCATCAAACCCAAGTAATAGATAAGGTTGCCATCAAGGATTACGGGGTAATTGTTTCTCCGCCAGGTTCGGGAAAAACCGTTATCGGCTTGAAAATAATTGCAGAAAAAAGACAACCTGCCCTTATTATTGTTCATCGAAAGCATTTGTTGAAACAATGGGCAGATAGGGTAGAGGCCTTTTTGGGTATTCCGAAAAAGGATATTGGAACAATAGGACAAGGAAGAGCGAAAATTGGGAAACAAGTTACGGTAGCTACTATTCAAAGTTTGCCAAAAGAACTAGAATCAATACAAAACCTTTTCGGAACTATAATTGTTGACGAATGTCACCACATTCCAGCAGAAACTTTTAGAAACACCATTGAGAGGTTACCAACATTTTATCTGTATGGGTTAACTGCTACACCTTTCAGAAAATATAGTGATGGGAAAATGATTTTCACACATTTAGGAGAAATCATTTCCAACATTCAACCTACAGAAATTGAAAATTACAAGCAGGCTAAAATCGTTGTAAGAAATACAGAATTGGGTGTGCCGTACAATTCAAAAACGGATAGTTTTGAAACATTGTCAAAAATTTTAGTGCACGATACTGCTCGGAATAGACTGATATTGGAAGATATAAAAACCGAATTGAATCAAGGTAAAAAAGCAGTTATCATCACCGAAAGAAAAGAACACATTGATGCTCTGTATTTATTTTTGAAACAATCGTATGAGCTCATCACGCTGAGCGGAGAAGATTCGGAGAGTTCCAAAAAGACTAAATGGAAAATACTGCACGAAGGAAGTTTCCAGGTTCTAATTACAACAGGGCAGTATTTTGGTGAAGGAACGGATTTGCAAAATATCAACTGTTTGTTTTTGGTCTATCCCTTTTCTTTTGAAGGGAAACTAATCCAATACATCGGTAGGGTGCAACGCTCTGAAATCAATCCGATTATTTATGATTATCGAGACTATAAAATTGATTATCTCCACAAGCTGTTTCTTAAACGCAACACTTACTACCGAAAGATTAACAAGCAAGCAACTTTGTTTGATGAGCCTCAGGAGGAAATGATTTCTTCAATTTCTATTGTCTCCATTGATAAAAAAATCAAAATTCCGATTGCTGAATTGGAGTTTCACTATGGAAGTGTTGCTTTCAAACACACCATAAAAGAGATGAATTCAGTGCTTGACTTTGAAATTGAAAACATAGAGATAAGGCCTGAATTTGAAGTGTTGAAACCGTATTTTATAAAGACACTCAAGTCAAAGACCATTTCAGTCGCTCTCTTGGCCGAATTTGAAAACGGAAAATTGGTTTCACAATTAGCTTTGTCACCAGAAATTGAACGTATCAATAATGATATTATAGAAGGTGTGAAATTTCAGTTTTTGAATAAAGTTTTACTTGGGAATTTTACAGCTCAAAAGAACAGTATGTTGACTTCTGATGAAATACAGGACCAAGGAAAGGTTTATGCCGATGCGGACGAGTTTTTAAGTGGAATCCTTAAGAACAAGGGATATAAGCATTCTCAACATATTCAATATTTGGCAGATCAACATGAAAGTAGAACCATGAAAATTCGTTTTGTATTGAATCCTTTTTCCTTTGTATTTCTTTTGGCCGGAGAGCAGCGATATTACGTTATTTTAGAAACTTTAGATACAGAAGAAGCTACCTACCTATGGCATACTTCCAAAAACAAGTCATCACTTATTGAAGAAGTCAAACAAATTGAAGGCCAACTGAACATGATTAGAGATAAAGGAAGACAGATTTTTTTAGAAAACAGTCCAGAGAATTTCGTTAGAATTATGCACGACTATTCAGAAAAACACAAAGGATTCATAATATGGAAATCCATTTTGGAAGAAAGGATGATTTAAGCCCTTCCTAGAATATATGTGTCACTTGCTTTAATTATTTGATCAGATGGTTGTAAACAGATTAATTACGACTCACGAGGCATTTGAAAAACTCGAAGCACTCAGGGAATTAAACAGTAGACTACCCACGAAAGAAATAGAAATACGATTAAAGAAATGGAAAACTTAACTAAATAACACCTAGCGAAAGCGTCTCGCACATATACCGGCAATAGGGCTAAAGTTTGTGAAGGACCTGGACTTAACACCCGCGCCAAATGAAGCTCCCGCTTCCGCGATTGCATCGCATGGTCTCCTAATACTATAGCAGTATCTGCTTTCAAATTCACTCATCCTCCTTTTATTTAATATCTAATCTCGAATCCTCAAAACTTAATAAAGCATTACAGATCATTCAGTCTGTTTAATCCTGATATTCTAAAAAATAATAGTCTTTAGAATATGGGTCGCAATTATAAGCCTACCTGCTGGTTTACTCGCCCAGGATGGCAGTCAGGTTTCGCAGCCTCTCGGATATTAAAGTATCTGTTTAAGAGAACACAATGCAACCGCGCAACAACGGTGAAATTGCACCAAAAGTTCAAATAAAATCTCGTAAAAAATAAAGATAGCTATTCGTTATTTGGGCTGTTTATGATTTTTAAAAATTCTTTTGCACTGGATTCATTCTCAAATTCCTTGGTTACAATATCTTGTTCGTTTACAATCATAAAATATGCTGCTCGACCTTTATCTCGGATTTCACTTTTAGTGACTAAGAACTGTCCTTTATAATTTCCTTTTCGAATATATTCAAAACTGTTTGCCGCAAAGAGCTCGTCCCAAAGCCCCGTTTCAATATTTACTTTTACCAACTCATCTGATGTTACCCATTTTTCGACAATGAAATAAATACTTTCATTGTCGATTGAAATAGTTGGATTTCCAATTCTAAAAATTTCATTTGAATTGTCATTCCCATCTTTATATGGCTTTTTCTCAGTTATTGTTCTTTCAGACAAATCGTCAACCGAAACCATCATTAGTTTCTTTCTTTGATACTCTCCATAAGGCCCTCTTTCTGGAACATTTCGTATAAAAATTATTTGTTTTTTATCATTATAGAAAATAGGTTCTTCGTCGCTACCATTGAATGTGATTTGTTTTTGCTTATCATTTTCATATACAATATGAATGTTTTTATCTTTAACATAAAATTTTTTAACTTCAGTTTCAGTTTTTGGATCATCACTATTTTTGGATTCGTTTTTACAATTATAAAAAAGCAGAGAGATGAGGAGTGCTGTAAATACTAGTGTTAATGTTTTTTTCATTTTCGGTCTTTGGGCATTTAGATAATAAAGTAAATCAGTTAAAAAAATATTTTGGAAGAATATTTAAATGGTGAAATTGTCCAATATAATTCAAATATATTAAACTTCTATGTTCATAATAAAAGCTTCCTCAAAAACTGTATGAAGTAAAAACCTGAATTCCCCTTCCATAGGTCAAAATCAAATCTCCTTTCATTATCTTCACAAGTGAAGTATCAGGCTTTCAAAACCTGAACTCCGAATCACCAAAAAATTAAAAACTCATTGCTATGCTCCATAACGTTCTATTACCCCGTGAAATATATGCATCAGAAGAACATAAAATGATGCGTGAAATGATCCAGAATTTTATCAACCATGAAATACTTGAGCACACAGACGAGTGGGAAAAAAATGGAATGGTAAGTCGGGAAATATGGGAACGTGCGGGGGAATTGGGATTGCTGTGTATCGATATGCCAGAGCAGTATGGAGGCAGTGGTTTGGATTTCAGCTTTAATGCGCTATTTATTGAAGAAATGGGCAAAAAAGCGGTCAGCGGCCCAGGGTTTTCATTGCATACT
Organism: Aequorivita sp.; assembly: GCA_035307265.1. GTDB lineage: Bacteria > Bacteroidota > Bacteroidia > Flavobacteriales > Flavobacteriaceae > Aequorivita. The sequence goes on along the minus strand of DATGMT010000147.1, from coordinate 8,869 downwards.
GATATTGTTGCGCCATACCTTTTTAAATACGGTACGGAAGAGCAAAAACAAAAATATCTCCCTCAAATGGCTTCGGGAAAGATGATTACTGCCATTGGGATGACCGAGCCCAACTGTGGGAGCGATCTTAAAGCCATCACCACACATGCCATGGATAAAGGAGACCATTATTTGGTCAACGGACAAAAAACCTTTATCACAAACGGATATATGTGCGATATGGCCATAGTGGCCGTAAAAACCAATGTTGGCACAGAGAAGGAAGGCGTGTCTTTATTGATAATTGAAAGCGTCTTTGAAGGTTTTGAAAAGGGAATTCCCTTTAAAAAAATAGGAATGAAAGCCCAGGACACCTGTGAATTGTTTTTTGACAATGTAAAAGTTCCCAAGGAAAATTTACTCGGCAAAGAGGGAAACGGTTTTAAAATAATGATGACTGAATTGGCCAGGGAACGTCTCACAGTCGCGCTTAATGCCATTGGCGGCGCAGAGGGCGCCATAGAAAATACTATTGAATATACTTCTACCCGAAAAGCATTTAAACAACCCATTGCTGCTTTTCAAAATACCCAATTCAAACTGGCGGAATGTGCCACTCAATTACAACTCCATCAAGCTTTTATAGATCGTTGTACCCAATTACTATCAGAAGATAAACTTACGGCGGAAAGTGCTTCCATGGCCAAATATTCCGCCACCGAAATGCACAATAGGGTAGTGGATGAATGCTTGCAATTGTTTGGAGGATATGGTTATATCTGGGATTATCCCATCGCCCGAATGTATGCAGATAATAGGGTAGCGAGGATTTATGCCGGCACCAATGAGATCATGAAAGTATTGATTGCCCGAGGGTTGTTTAGGGAATTGTTTTAATACACATCATTGCGAAGAAGCGACCAAAGGGAGCGACTAAAGCAATCCCTTCAGCGCATTCGACTTATAAATGCAGCCCCGTCATTGCAAAGGAGGCACGACTGAAGGAATCCGCATAATGATTGATCGACTTGTAATTCTGAAACCTGAAACTAACCTGCAAGGTGTTCCCCGCTTTTTCAGCGGGGCTCCTTGTAGGTCTGACCTCGCTCCAATAGTCCTTGTTCAATTGAACACAGTCGAAACATGTCGAAAGTCAACCCCTCTCAGTTCTCCACAGCGCTAGAACAAAAACTAGCCACATAAGACAGTTTTTCACTGTTTATTTCAATGTCAAACCCATAAAAAAAACCTGCAAAAACAATGTTTCACAGGCTTTTCACTACAAATAAAAAAAGGTAAATTTTATCGCTTCAAATCAATAAGCCATCTTCACAATCTTCTCAACCTTATCCGGTGATAATGTTTTGTGCTCTCCCAGTCCCAACCAACCACGATCTGTAAACCGTTGTTTTATGGTTTCGGCGGTGCCTTCATAATCCTTTGTATAACTGGATAACTTGGTTTCAATCCCCAATTCTTGGAAAAAAGCTTCTGTCCTTTCAATAGCGGCATAACCCTTATCGTCTGTGCTGCCTTCAGTTATATTCCAAACCCGCTCTGCATATTGCGCCAATTTTTCTTTCTTTGCTTCAAAGTTATACCTATAATGGCTCGGTGCAATTATGGCCAAGGTGCGGGCATGATCGATCCCGAACAATGCGGTCAACTCGTGTCCCATGGCATGAACCGCCCAATCCGTTGGCACTCCTTTTTGGATCAGTCCGTTTAAGGCCATGGTGCAACTCCACATAAAATCGGATGCTGCTTTATAATCTGTTGGATCTTTCAGCACTTTTGGCGCCACTTCAATTAAGGTCTGCATAATACTTTCCGCAAAACGATCTTGCAATAACGCACCAATAGGATAGGTCATATATTGCTCCAAAACATGCGTAAAAGCATCTGTGATTCCATTCGCTATTTGACGCTCCGGAATGGAAATTATTACCTGTGGATCCAAAATGGAAAACTGTGGAAACAAACCAGGGCCACCCATTCCTAGTTTTTCTTTGGTTTCGGCACGTGTTATCACCGCACCAGAATTCATTTCAGATGCCGTTGCAGGAAGAGTAAGCACCGTTCCAAAGGGCAGACCTTTTTCGGTTCTTATATTTTCGGTTAAAATATCCCATGGAGATGAACCTTCATAGAGTGCCGCAGCCGATAAAAACTTGGTGCCATCAATCACAGATCCGCCACCCACAGCCAATAAAAAGGTGATTTCTTCAGTTTTAATAACTTCCAAAGCCTTCATCAGCACCGAATATTCCGGATTGGCAGGAATCCCCCCAAACTCGATGACCTTTGCATCTGCCAAAGCCATTTTCACTTGATCATAAATACCGTTTTTCTTAATACTCCCGCCGCCATAGAGTAGGAGTACCTTAGCATTTTGAGGAATTTCATTTGTTAGTTTCTCTATACTTCCTTTCCCAAAAATTATTTTGGTAGGGTTATTAAATTCAAAATTGTTCATATAAATAAGTTTATATTTTGTTGTTTTTTGTTCCTGGTTGCAGACCACATATTGCAAATTCAATATTAAGGTTTAAAATAATGGAGTAGGAGTGGCAGTTGTGATTCGTGCAGTCCCGATTTTGGGACGGTCGTTATTCCTGGTTCATTTTTCCTAACGATATTATAATATCTAAACCTTCACAACCATCTTTCCTTTGTTCTTCCCTTCAAACAAACCGATAAAAGCATTCGGAATCTCATCAAATCCATTTACAACAGTTTCTGTATATGTAAGCTTTCCTTCAGCTAACCAAGTAGACAATTGTTTCATCGCCTCCGGAAATATTTCGGAATAATTAGAAACAATGAAACCTTGCATTAGCGCACTATTTTTAACTAGAAAAGGTTGCACGCTGATGCTTTTGGGTACTTCAGTATTGTTATATACTGAAATCGCACCACAAATAACTAGCCTTGCAAATTGATTAATATTAAAGAACACAGCATCAGATATAGGTCCGCCAACATTGTCAAAATAGATATCTACACCATTTGGTGCTGCTTCGGCAATGGCAGCCGACATGTTTTCAGTAGTGTTATAGTTTATTCCCTCATCAAAACCGAATTTGGTTTTTAGCTGCTCAACCTTTTCATCAGTACCTGCAATCCCAATAACTCTTAGTCCGAGGATCTTTCCAATTTGCCCAACCACAGAGCCCACAGCACCAGCAGCACCTGATACTACCAGTGTTTCACCAGCTTTAGGCTTCCCTATTTGCGTCAATCCGCAATAAGCTGTTAAGCCTGTCATTCCTAAAATTCCTAAATAAGCAGACAATGGAGCTTTAGATCCATCCACTTTTAAAAGTCCTTCACCAGTTGAAACTTGTTTCGTTTTCCAGTCTAACATACTAGAAACATAATCACCGGTTTTAAACTTGTCGTTTTTAGATTCAAGCACTTTCGCTATTACTCCAGAATGTATTGGTTTTTTGAGCTCAAAAGGAGGTACATACGATTTCGTATCGCTCATTCTGCCTCGTAAATAAGGATCTACAGAAACATAGGCTGTTCCCAATAATAATTCCCCATCCTTTATGCTCAATTCGGCTTCGTCGGTTACAAATTCAAAATCTTGAAGTGTAGGTTTCCCTTCAGGTCTATTTTTTAATACTATTGTTTTTATCATAATCGTGTTTTATAGTGTTATTTAATTTATCAAATCTCAAATCTTCCTAATCCCGTCCCAAGCAGCTTGATAGGCCTCTTCAACATGAGAATTATTCAGTTCAAATCCGTCTCGCTTTTCAGCCATCATCAAAAATGATAGCGGACTAATTGTATGAGCGTAGAGTAGATAGTTTGAAATAGGTTTAATAATTCCTTCATTTTTTCCACGCTCCCAGAGGTCGAGTAGGGGCTGTAGGTGTTTAATTCCTTCTTGCCTACTAGCTTCGTCGATGATAGGAGTGTTGTCACATTGCGCCAAGAACATGGCATTTTCAGAATTCTTAAATTTAAAATCGGCTATACGTTTCCAAATGGTTTCAAAACCTTTTTCAACAGATACGTTTTCATCGTAAGTGGCAAAAGCATATTCGGTATATTCTGCTTTGACTTCTATGTAAGCCTTGTTGACTAAATCCTGTTTGTTTTCAAAGTACAGATAGATTGTAGCAGGAGATACCTGAGCCATTTTAGCAATTTTGCTCATAGGAGCAGCATGGAATCCATTATTGTTTACTAACTCTATAGTCGCTTGTATCAGTGCATTACGCTTATCGATGCTCTTTTGAAGTTTAGCCATATTTAATGTATTTCTGATGCAAATGTAAAGAAAAATGAATGTTCATTCACTTTGTTTAACACCGAATTATAAGTGTTTTTTATTTCCGTCTTTGTGAAGAAACTACCTTAGAAGCGAAAGGCAGATAAATAGTATGAAATAAAGCTATGAGTGATCTTATGGTTAAAACGTAATTAAAGAAAACATTATACCATAGCGAAGTTTGTTTATGGATGATAGAAATAATAATTACATCAAGGGCGCATAGAAAATGTTTTTAATCTGTCGCGCTTATCTAAAACAGTGCTCATATATATCCATAAAATTTTCAAATGAGAAAATTATGAAGTAGTATAAAAATCCTAGGTTATATAGTACATACTGTGAAAATAAAACCTTTTGCTACAAATACTATAATACATGTTTTGTTCTATAATTTATATTATGTAAAATAGAATGTTTTGATATAAAATGTGCTTTTCACAGTTGCACTACTCCTATAAGTATTTAACTGGAAGGTAAATTCCTTTTAAAATAATAAGTGTTATTTGTTTTGAAAGTTTCCGTTGAAAGCAAAATCTGTTTGCTTAAATCTTTCACGATTAGTCTTAAGCTCTTGGCTTTTTAAATCCCCTGGCAGAATATTGGCATCTCCACCATAATATCCAAAAGCTACTGCTGTTGCAACATGATAATCGTCTGTAAACTTAAATTCTTTTAGAGCGTCCATAAACCGAACACCTGCCATTTGATGTGCCGCTATATCCATGCTCGTAGCTTGTTGAAGCACATTTCCCATAAAAAGTCCAAGGTCATGCAATGCATGAAAGTTTTCTTTATCATTCTTTCGCATTGTTTTCTTAAATGCGTTTAGCCACAGTAATTGTGAGTTTCCAGCCCATTTTTGATTGAAATCATCTAAGCAATTATAAATTCGATCGTACATTTCAGTTCCTTTTAAGCCCCAAATCACAACCCATGGCTGCATATTTCCTGAACTTGGCGCCCATCTTCCTGCTTCTAACAATTTTTTGACTTGTTCTTCGGTAATTGGTTTGTCGTCAAAAACTCGTGGACTCCATCTGCTTGAGATGCTATCTAATATAGGATAATCTAATGGCGTAACTTTATTCTTCATGTTTGTTTTATATTATTATTCTCTTCTAAAGTATCATGAATGAACGGTTTCTAAAACTATTTAAACAAAATTTAACGCTCTTTAATTTTATTAACATATCTATGTGTATTTCTAACTAAAATAGAAGCTATTTTTACTCAAAAATATATCTAAATGCTTGTTTGGGGAATCTTCATTGCCTTTATAGTCGTGTTTCTAGCCCTAGATTTGGGCGTATTTAACCGAACTCCACACGTAATAAAAACTAAAGAAGCTGCCATCTGGACCTCAATTTGGGTAACGGTAGCACTAAGCTTCTCAGGTGTAATATTTTGGCTGTTTAATGAAGGATTAGTAGATAATCCTACCGATTTGACGCCTCAAACAGCTGTTTTAAAGTATATTACAGGTTATTTAATAGAGCTTTCCTTAAGTATTGACAACGTTTTTGTTATAGCTGTTGTATTCTCTTCCTTCTCTATTCCTCAAAAATATCAACATGAAGTGCTATTCTGGGGAATTATAGGTGCTGTTGTTTTTAGAGCATTAATGATCTTTTTTGGTGTTGCACTAATCAATAAATTCGATTGGATTATATATGTTTTTGGTGTTTTTCTGCTTTTTACTGCCTTTAAAATGCTTTTCCATAAAGAAGAAGAAAAATTCGATCCTAAAAAGTCAAAAATATTTCGATTTCTAAAGAAATTTTTCCCTGTAACCGCGAATATGGATGGTGATAAATTCTTCGTAAAACGAATGGGAGTTACTGCAGCCACTCCCCTTTTTGTAGCGCTTATTACCATTGAACTTACTGATATTTTGTTTGCGCTAGATAGTATTCCAGCAATTTTGGCCATTACAGCCGATCCGTTTATAGTGTTTAGTTCAAATATTCTAGCCATTTTAGGGCTGCGTTCTATGTACTTCCTAATTTCAAGAATGATAAGCAAGTTTAAATACATTAGCTATAGTCTTGTTGTAATCCTTGCCTTTGTTGGTGTGAAAATGATAATTTCTAAACACGTAGAGATCCCAGAATGGCTATCTCTTACAGTGATTGGAGCGTCTTTAATCCTCGGAATAGTTATTTCTGCAATAACACAAAAGACTGATGAAGGAATAGAAAAAATTGAATCATGAATTAATTAAAATCAACCAAACTACTCTTTAAGTTAAATTGTTAAAAATGATTGTATTATGTTATTTGGTTTCTAATATCACACGTAAATAACACTAAAATTGAATTTTTAGTTCTGTTCACAATGAATAAAAATTCTAATAAATGTTTGGAATGAGTTTTAGCCTATCGTATCTTTAAAATTAATAACCAATACTATTAAATATGAACATACATTTTGAGTATCACGAAGTAGCTGCAAGCCAACGATTAGAAGAATTTTTGACCGAAAGACTAGAAAAGCTTGAAGGAAAGTATGACTTTATAGTAAGTGCAGATGTCTATTTTAAGAAAGAAAAGTCAAGTAATCCTGAAGAAGGCAAAATATGTAGTGTACGTTTAAATACACCGGGTCCTACACTATTTGCTGAATCTTCTGCAGCGAATTTTGAATCGTCTATAGCAAAAGTAATCTCAGAGCTTAGAACACAACTGCAGAAACGTAAAGATAAAATGAAGTCTCATTAATCACTAAAAAAATATATGGGAGCAGTTGTAACCATTGAATATCAACTATTACAAATGATGAAAAGTAAGAAAAACAAAAAATCAATTTCAAAGGTCTATACCTCTAGCAAGTAGTATTTTAACTTACTTTTCTATGTAGAAGAACTTCGGACAGTTTATAACTCTCCGAAGTTTTTTTAATATTTATCACTGTTGTCCGATTAAAATATTACAAAACTCTGTTTAACCAGAGAGAACGAGAATTTAAAGCATTTTTATTAAGAGACACCTTGCTATTATGTTCATCACTGAGGTTTAAAAGCTAGGCAGAATGCTTAATCAAGTTAAACTCGATTGTCAAGCTGTTAAGTAGCGGATCATGTGTTTTACTTCTATTAGCGGTCTTAAATCTTAGTCGGACACGACTAAATATTTATAAGGATAACTTCGACTGAATCAGAGTAATAGCGTCAGAGATGCTTCGTAAATTCTCTATATCTTCATTTTTAAACTCTATATCAAAAGCATCTTCAATATCTAGCACTATGTCAACTAAATGAGCCGAATTTATGTTTAATTCTCTAGTAAGATCACTGTTTATATTAATGTCTTTAGGAGATACATCTTCTGGTAAATAAGTCTCGACAATAGATTCTAGTTTAGTATATATTTCTTCTGAAGTCATTTTTTGAAAATTGGTTCACTGTGCAAGTTTCACTTTGAAATTAACCTTAAATATACTAAAACAGAATTAGCAAGTTATAGTTTTCTGAAAATCGTACAAGCATTTACATCTCCAAATCCAAAGCTTGCTTTAGCAATAGTTTGTAAAGGAGTGTGAATTAGATTTCTAACAATTTTTTCTGAAGATATAAGCGCTTTTATTTCAGGGTGAATAGTGTCACAGTTCACGTTTGAGAAAATATAATTATTTTGAAGCTGAAGTATTGACGCCACAATTTCAATACTTCCACTTGCGGCCAAGCAATGCCCTATCATTCCTTTTAGCGAATTGATATAAGGAAAGTCTTTTCCTCTTCTGTTTAGTGCAATCGTCCAGTTTTCAATTTCTTCTGGATCTTTTATAGTTCCTGTGAGATGACCGTTTATATAATCTATTTCAGATGAATTGATATTGGCATCCATCAGTGCACTTTCAATACATTTTTGAATGGCGATACTGTTTGGGGCAGTCATGCTCCCCTTCCCTCTTTGACCACCATTATTAACGGAGCCACCAAGAACTTCAGCATAAATTTTTGCGCCTCGCTTTTGTGCGTTTTCTAAACTTTCTAGGAGATAGGCTCCTGCCCCACTTCCTGGAACAAAACCACTAGCGTTCATACTCATGGGGCCAGCTGTATTTTCTGGTGATTCGTTGTGTTTATAAGTTGTAACCTTCATGGTATCAAAACCTCCCCAAATATAAGGACCTGAATCGCTAGTACTTCCACAAAGCATATATTTGGATTTTCCGTTTGCAATATGTTCATATCCCATCAATAAGGCTTCGGTTCCAGTAGCACATGCAGATGAATTGGCTGTCACCATATTTCCAGCGCCTATAATTCTATTTAAGTAGGCACTAACACCGCTAGTCATAGTTTGTGCAACAGACGTACTCCCTAACCTACGAACGTTGTTGTCATCAATTTTATAGATAGCTTCTCTAAATTTATCAACTCCACTTGTTCCAGATCCAAAGATTATCCCTAAATCCCAGATAGGCTCATCTTCTTGTTTGGCGACCTTCAAATTGGCATCTTTAAAAGCATCAAGACCAGCCATAACACCATATAGAATCCCGCTACTATTAAAATTACGCAGTTGTAAATCTGTGAGATATTCTCGCTTTTTTTCTTCTGAAATTATAGGTGATGCTCCCAGCTGACAAGAAAAATTTAGA
>DATGMT010000146.1:0-31477 GCA_035307265.1 Aequorivita sp. | reverse complement strand
TTTAGGCGTAAAGCAGTTGATTCATTTCTCACTTCTTCAAAAAGGCGTTGCTTTTCAATGTTGGCTTGTTCATGAACTTCATTCATTTTTGCCATACGTTCTTTATCAAAAGCTTCATTTTTTTGACGAAATAATTCTTGATCCTTTCTAGCCTCTTCTTTTTTAGCGGCTGCTTCTTTTAGCTGTAAAGCAATTTTTTGTTCTCTTTCATCTATTGCTTTCAGTACTGGTTTGTATAAAAACCGTTTCAGTAGCCACACTAAAATAAGGAAGTTGACTATTTGTGCTATTACTGTAAACCAGTTTATCTCCATGGATTATTAAGCTATAAAATGGTTCCAGAATGGATTAGCAAAAATCAATATCATCGAAAGCACAAAACAATAAATAGCTGTTGATTCAATCATTGCCAATCCCACAAATAATGTTCTTGTAATCGTTGGAGCTGCATCGGGTTGTTGAGCGATAGATTCTAATGCTTTTGAAACTGCTCTTCCTTCTCCTAAAGCAGGCATCATACTCCCGATACCTGTTGTAATTCCTGCAGTAATTATTGATGCTACTGCGATGATAGTTACATTATCCATAAATATTTAGTTTTTTAAATCTGGAGTATCTACTTCCAGACTATTAGACTTTTGTTTTTAGTTTTTCTGTTTTATTCTTAATTGATTCTTTTTTTCTTTCTGCATCCTGTGTAGCTGCTGCTATATAAACCGTTGCTAGGATAGCAAAAATATATGCCTGTATCATTCCCGTCAATAATCCTAAAGCACTCATTATCATAGGGAAGAAAAACGGAACGATAGAGATTAATACCGTAGCTATCAATCCTCCACTCATTATATTTCCAAACAATCTAACTGCCAGTGCTAGTGTTCGTGATATCTCGCTAATTATATTAAAAGGGAGCATGATAAAATTTGGCTGCAAATAAGATTTAAGGTAGTTTTTCAGTCCTCCTTCAACAATTCCAAAAACAGGAACAGCTATAAAAACAGATATTGCTAGTGCTGTTGTGGTTGAAAGAGATCCGGTGGGGGCTTCATACCATGGCAGTATCGTCAATAGGTTTGAAACTGCTATAAAAAGGAATAGAGTTCCAATAAAGCCCATGTATTTATCTGGTTTATTTAGTCCTACTTCTTTGATTTGATCACGTATCATAAGGACAATCATCTCCAAAATATTTTGCCAGCGTGAAGTTTTAATTTCAGGTTTTAGATTTCGAGTAATCAACCATGCTCCAAGCACTAACACAATCATAATCACCCAAGTGGTTACGATTGTTAGATTTAGATTTACGAAACCGTATTCCCAGAAAATTTTTTGATCAGGACTAATTCTCATCGTTTATTTCTTTAACTAACACAGGTTCTGATTGTTTGTATTTTTTTGTGAAGCGGGTGACAATAATTCTAGCTATAAGGAATCCACCGAGGCACGCGAGCATTTTCTGCCAATTGTCTGCCCCTACAAAATAGAATCCAGCTATAACAATTGCCATCCTTATGACTAGGCTTCCCATGAATATTAGCGTTGGTTTTTTGGAGTTCAAGCCTTTTCTCACAGTAAGCCAGAGACCTCCAAAGAACAATACACCTAGAATTATTCCTGCAAATACAGCAGGTAATAATCCCAACACTTCATTCGTTTCCATCTTTATTTTTTTTATGAATTTCTTTATCTTCTTTTTCTATCCAGTTCCAAGCAATTAAACAACCTAACATTAGGCCAGCAACCAACAAGCTAAGTGTCCAGGAAAAATCGTTTTTATAGTTTTTATCGAGCCACATTCCCACTGCTGCTCCCATAATTGTGGGCACAACGATAGACCAGCCAACCATTCCGAATAATCCCAATCCAGACCACACACTTTTCTTTTCGCGTTTTGCCTGCAATTTTCTTTCTTCTTTATCGCCAACTACATTCTCAAATGAGTTTTTATTATGTTGTTTTTCTTTACCCACTACTATCTTCTCAAGTTTTGAAAATTACGTAGAAAACCTGTTTCTAGTTTAGCCATTACGCTTCGCGCATTTACTTCGAGTTCATCTAGTTCTACCATTTCTCTTTGTACCATTGCTTTAAGTTCTCCAAGTGGTGCATTTCCGATTGCATTTCGTACAGAAACCGTTACTAATAAGCCTGTTTTTATCAAGATACCTTCGTTTACTGCAATATATTTCTCTTCATCGCCTTGAGTTTCATACACTAAAATTCCTGTAACCAAAGCTGCAGTACAATCTAATCTTTTGGGCAAAATACCGTAGGATCCAGCAGTTGTTTCTGCAATCACTTTCTTCACATTTTTTATATCAGCAAAAATGCCATAAGGCAGTAGTATTTTCAGGCGCATTAAATTTGTATCCATAATTTACGCTTTAGCTGTTGATTTTTGCTTAACCTCATCAATTGTCCCAATCATGTAAAAATCACTTTCGGGATAATCATTAAACTCGTCATTCAATATTCTTTCACATCCATCCAATGCATCTTTTAGGCTTACGTTTTTTCCTTTATACTGTGTAAACTGTTCGGTTGTGAAAAAAGGTTGTGTAAGGAATCTTTCAAGCCTGCGTGAACGGTTTACTGTTTTTTGATCTTCAAGAGAAAGCTGCTCTAATCCTAACATAGCGATGATATCTTTCAGCTCTTCATATTGTGCCAATGTCTGACGAATTTTTTGGGCAATGTTATAATGTCTTTCACCTATAATACTTGGTGAAGCCATTTTTGAACCAGACTGTAATAGGTCTATCGCTGGATACATTCCTTCACTCGCTCTTTTTCTTGACAGCGTTATTGTTGCCGATAAATGTGAAAAAGTGTGAACTGCTGCAGGATCTGTTAAATCATCTGCAGGCACATATACTGCCTGAATAGAAGTAATCGCTCCTGTTTTGGTGTTTGAAATTCGCTCTTCCAATTGAGACAGTTCAGTGCTCATGGTAGGCTGGTATCCAAGTCTTGAAGGCATTTGTCCTAACAACCCTGAAACCTCCATACCTGCTTGAATAAATCGGAAGATATTATCGATTAGCAGCAAAACGTCTTTATGTTCATCATCTCGGAAGTATTCTGCCATTGTTAATGCTGCATGCCCCACTCTAAATCGGGCTCCTGGCAGCTCATTCATCTGTCCGAAAATCATAACCATATCCTTAAGCACTCCTGCTTCTTTCATTTCTTCATACAGTTCGAGTCCTTCTCGGCTTCGTTCACCAATACCACAAAACATACTAACGCCATCGTGGTTGGCAACCATATTATGAATAAGCTCTGTTAGTAAAACTGTTTTTCCCACTCCCGCCCCTCCAAACAAGCCAGCTTTACCTCCACGTTCCAAAGGCACTAGAACGTCTATTGCTTTAATTCCTGTTTCAAAAACTTGAGAAGTAGTGGAGCGTTCAGTTAAAGATGGTGGTTGATTATGGATGCTTCGTCTCTCTAATGTATTTGGTAAAGTATAATCATCTAGTGTATTTCCAAAAACGTCAAACATATGCCCAAGAGTTTCTGGACCTACTGGTACTTGCAATTGTTCAGAAGTTGACACTACTTTCATTCCTCTTTCCAAGCCTTGAGTTGGCGTAAGCGCTATACATCGGATATGTTTTTTATCGAGTTGCATTTGCACTTCTAATATCATTTCAAAATTCTTCCCTGATTTCACTACCATATCAATAGATGGAAGATCTTTCTCAAATTTCACATCCACAACGCTACCTCTTACCGCTATAACGATTCCTATATTTTGAGAAGTTATTTTATTTTTCATATTAGCTGAGAGTCTTAGAAACTAAAAGTACAATTAATATATTCATCATAGAAGCTACGCCAAGATATAGCAAAGCTTCCGTTGAAGATTATCCTTAAAATACAAATCATGTAAATGTATTGAAACCTAAACAGATACTAAATGACCAATATCAGTTATTGAACAATTAAGCTCACTTCTGTATAGTTCACTTTATTACGTAAAAACACAATTGGAAATCGCTACTTAGAGAAATCGCCGCTTAGATATTAGCAGGCTAAAACACTAAAAGTATTTTCTACTTCTATGCAGGAGAAGTTGTTTCTATGCTGAGTTTAATTGGGCAATGATCTGATCCGAAATAGTCTGATAGAATTTCAACTTTATTGATTTTATCTATCAATGGATTGCTCACTAGGAAGTAATCTATACGCCATCCTGTATTTCTTTCTCTAGCTTTAAACCTATAGCTCCAATAGGTATAGGCTTCCTTTTCGGGATGAAAGTGCCTGAAAGAATCTACAAAACCTGAGCTTAGCAGTTCATCCATACCATCGATTTCTACTTGAGTATATCCTGCTGTTTTGTTGTAGTTAGATTTGTCGTTTTTAAGGTCGATTGCTTGGTGAGCAACATTAAGATCACCACAAAGAATTACAGGTTTAGTCTTTTGAAGATTCACAAGATAGTTGCGGAAATCGACGTCCCATTGTTTTCTATAATCGAGGCGCACTAACTTCTGTCCAGAGTTGGGCACATAGACATTTACTAGGTAGAAGTCATTGTATTCAGCACACAAAACACGTCCTTCTTGATCGTGTTCTTCAATTCCTATATCTGAAGTAACAGAGATAGGTTTTGTTTTACTCAGAATGGCAACCCCAGAATATCCTTTTCTTTCTGCCGAATTAAAATATTGGTGATAATCGGTCAGTTTTGACAAAGCTGCTTCAACCTCATCGTCTTGAGCTTTTGTTTCTTGTAGACAAAGAATGTCTGGATTTATTTGTGAAACATCATCAAAAAAGTCCTTTTTAGTAATTGCTCTAATTCCATTTATATTCCAAGATATTATTTTCATTGTGTGCTTATTCTTTTTGGTCGTGTCCGACTAAGATTTAAGACCGCTCCGCTAATAGACGTAAAACACAAGACCCGCTTCTAAATAGCCAGACAATCAAGTTAGTTTGATTAATCACTCTTTCTAGCATTTAAACCTCAGAGGCGAACATAACAATAAGGTGTCTTTTAATAAAATCGCTTTTAGTTCTCGTTCTCTCTGGCTGAACAGGCTTTGTAATATTTTAATCGGACGACGGTGATTCTTTTTTGTAAATATCAGAAAGACTAAGTCAAATTCCAATAAAAATAAGGGATTTGAAAACTGATTGGAAATATGATGGGTGAGTAGAATTTTAAAAGCTAGTTATCTTTAACTAAAAAGTATTTTATCTTATTTTAATTGGATTCTAATAATTTTTTAACAGAATTCCTTCTCATTTAATTCTTAAAGTTTATTTAAAAATGAAAATTGATCTTCTATAATTGATATCTTTATTTCTGAATTTAAAATTAAATAGAATGATTAAGTCAAAATATCAAAGCGTTTTAGATTTAGGCGAGAAGCTTAACATTAAAGACGGCGATGTAAAAGAGGAAAATGGACAACTAAAAGTTTGGGGAACAGCTCAAACACAGTATGAAAAGAATCTGCTATGGGATGAGATTAAGCGCATAGGAGGTGAAAACCCAACAGACATTATGGCTGACATTAAAGTAGCCGACACCTCTGTTTTTGCTCATCACACAGTTAAAAGTGGTGAAAGTTTGAGTAAAATCTCTAAACAGTATTATGGCAGCGCCAATAAATACAATAAAATTTTTGAAGCCAATCGCGACAAACTTAAGTCGGCCGATTTAATTCATCCAGGCGATGAGTTAGTTATTCCAAATATTTAATTCTTATTTCGATAAGAGTGTAAATGTATTAAGGACGACTTTGGAGTTGTCTTTAATACATTTTATTTTTATAGTTTTTGAGAAGTTTTTCACATTACTACGACTATTTTCAATTTCAAAATCACATATATATGAATATACATAAAGTTTCCTTCACTAATAAAGACAATGAACAACTCGCTGGCAGGCTCGAACTACCCAAAGATCGTGAGCCACATAATTTTGCTGTCTTCGCCCATTGTTTTACATGTTCTAAAAACCTTATTGCAGTTAGAAACATTGGAAGAGCTCTTGCATCTGCAGGGTTTGGAGTACTTCGATTTGACTTTACTGGATTGGGTGAAAGTGAAGGAGATTTTGAAAACACAAACTTCTCTGGTAATGTAGATGATTTAATAGAGGCAGCTCAATTTCTTGAAAAAAACTATAAAGCACCAACACTTCTTATAGGTCATTCTTTTGGAGGTGCTGCAGCAATATTTGCAGCAACCAAAATTCCTTCTATTAAAGCTGTATCTGTTATAAACTCACCGAGTGAGCCAAACCATGTAATGCACTTATTAAAGGATGACGAAGATGAGATTAAACGAAATGGAAAAGCTAAGGTGAATCTTGGAGGATCTAATTTCACTATCAAAAAACAGTTTTTAGACGATATCCAAAACAAATCTCTTGAAAGTATAATATCTGATTTTGATAAAGCTTTACTCATTCTACACTCGCCTCAAGACAGAGTTGTTGGAATTAAAAATGCTGAAAAGCTTTATATCGCAGCTCATCATCCAAAGAGCTTTGTTAGTTTGGACGGTGTAGACCACTTACTTTCTAAGCAAGAAGATTCTCAATACGTAGGAGACGTAATTGCTGGATGGGCTTCACGTTATGTGGACATACCCGAACCCGTAAAGATTTCGAGCAAGAGCAAGGTAGCCGCAAGTTTAGATGGAGGCGCTATGTTTACAACCCATTTAAAGCTTGGAGATCACACAGCCATTGCCGATGAGCCAACAAAGTTTAATGGCAATAATTTTGGCCCTACTCCTTACGAATATATTTCAGCAGGTCTAGCAGCTTGTACAGCAATGACGGTTCAAATGTATGCTCGACGCAAAGAATGGGAAATTAAAAATGTGAGTGTACATATAGATTATTCAAAAGAGCATGCAGTAGACTGTGAGCAGTGTGTAGAGAAGCCTTCTAAGATTGATACGTTTACTCGACAAATTTCGTTTGAAGGAAACCTAACTTCAGAGCAAAAAAAGAGGTTACTTGAAATTGCTGATAGATGTCCTGTTCATAAAACCCTTATTACTGACACCCAAATTTTAACCGAGTTAATTGAGGTTAACGAAGCATAGAAGATATAGTCATTATATACAATTATGCTAAGATTTCATTAATATAGTGGCGAATAAAAGTTCAAAACTGTACCTTTAGTTTTTAAAATAAAAAAATCAACCATAAAATTAATATTCAATGAAAAAGTTAGGAATTTTACTTACAGCCACAGCTCTTTTAGCCTTTGTAGGTTGTAAAAACGATAAGAAAACTACTGATGCTACTGACACAGTTGAAACAGAAGTAGTTGAAAAAGAAAATGAAAAAGAAGAAATCAAGTCACTTTCTGTTATTATGGAGCCTAAGAGCGACAGCAAGGTTGAAGGAGAAGCTTTTTTCCAACAATCAGACGGTAAAGTTAGAATGGAAGCGAAGTTTGCGGGGTTAACTCCGGGAGTTCATGCTATTCACTTACATGAGAAAGCAGACTGTAGCTCAGCCGATGGAACCTCAACAGGTGGACACTGGAACCCTACTCATGAAAGACATGGGAAATGGGGTGACGCTGAAGGATACCACAAAGGAGATATCGGTAACTTTGAAGCTGATGCAGAAGGAAATGGAAGTATCGTTTTTGAAACCGACCAATGGTGTATTGGATGTGGTGATGAAACAAAAGACATCCTAGGAAAAGCAGTTATCGTTCACGAAGGTGCTGATGATTTTGTTAGCCAACCTACAGGTGACGCTGGTGGCCGTGTAAGTTGCGGTGGAATTATCAAATAATATAGTTCTCAATAAAACTGGAATCCACCCTTTAGTTAGGGTGGTTTTTTTTATGGGGTATAATCAATAATTGATTGGTTTTGAAAGAGCTTGAAGGTGAAAGTAATTTAATTATAGTGGAATACTTTAATAATAGATAGAGGTATTTTTTAACCCCAAAGGTCTTAAACCCCAAAGGTCTTTAAGACCTTTGGGGTTTTTATAAATATCGCTGATTCACGAACGTATCAAGACTGTTTCCAACTGTATTACAAAACGGAATATTATAATGAGAAATAAAGGTAATTCAAACCCCAATGGTCTCAGAGACCTTTGGGGTTTTTATAGATATCATTTTAAATTCGCTAAATCTTCGCTTGATACGTATACAATTCATAGTACCTACCTTCTTTAGCGATTAATTGCTCATGGGTGCCTCGTTCTACGATATGGCCTGCTTCTATGACTAAAATTTGATCTGCTTTTCTGATAGTACTCAAGCGGTGTGCAATAACGATGGTAGTCCGATCTTTAATTAACTCATCTAGACTTTTCTGAATTAAAGCTTCGCTTTGGGTGTCTAGGCTAGACGTGGCCTCGTCTAGAATAATGATTTTAGGATTAGCTAAAATTGCTCGTGCTATAGCCAATCGTTGTCTTTGTCCACCAGAAAGTTTTACGCCTCTCTCCCCTATTAATGTTTCTAAACCGTCGTCAAATCTATCGGTGAATTCATTTACGTAGGCAGCTTTAACCGCATTTTGTAACTCAGCCTCAGTTGCATTGGGTCTAGGGAACATAATATTTTCACGAATAGTTCCTTCAAAAAGAAATTCATCTTGCAACACTACGCCTAAATATTGACGGTAGCTACTTAACTGCACTCGTGACAAGTCTTTATTATCAATAGTCACCTTTCCTAATTGAGGTGTTAGGAATGTGGCTGATAGCCCAGCAATGGTCGATTTTCCGGAACCTGAGCTACCAACCAAAGCAGTAACAGAACCGGCTGGGGCTTTAAAGTTAATACTGTGAAGAATTTGTTTTCCCTCTTCATAGGAAAAGGAAACATCTTTGAACTCAATATCGCCTTTGATATCATTCAACTGAATATCTCTTTCTTGGTTATCCTCCTCGGCAGTCATATTCATGAGCTCTTCGGTTCTATCTAAACCTGCTAGTGCTTCTGTTAACTGACTTCCTATATTACTCATTTGAACGATAGGCGCTATCATAAACCCGAGGATTAGAGTGAAGAACAGGAAGTCTCCCGTAGTCATTTCGCCAATCATCATGTAGTAGCCTCCCATTCCCATAATTCCTGTTGTGGCTACTCCAATTAAAAATGTGGAAGAGCTTGTCATCAATGCGGTTGCAGTTAGACTCTTTTTCACGTTCTGATATAATCTATCAACACCTTTTTCAAAGACTATATTTTCTTGTTCTTCAGCGTTAAAAGCTTTTATAACACGAACTCCTGCGAGTGTTTCTGTGAGTCTTCCTGTAACTTGTGCATTAATTTTGCCTCGATTTCTAAAAACAGGGCGAATATATTTAAAGGCTTTTAGGGCAACCAATCCAAAAATTGAAAGAGGTAGCAATACAAAAAGCGTCATCCAAGCATTTAGTTTTATTAAAATAATCAATGATACAACTGCCGTAAAAGATCCACCAACCAATTGCACTAATCCTGTTCCTATTAAGTTTCTAACGCCTTCCACATCTGTCATAATCCTTGAAACCAATGCTCCAGATTTGGTGTTATCGAAAAAACTAATAGGCAATGAAAGCACTTTTTTCTGTACTTGCGATCTCAGTTCACTAATTAAGTATTGAGCTTGAACGCTAAGTATTCTAGTTAGTAGGAATGACGTGAGAGCCTGAATAGTAATTGCGCTAATTACTATAATTATCAAGGTGTAAAGTTGAGAGTAATCCTTATTAGGAACCACGTCGTCTAGCAACACTTTACTTTGCCATGGCAAAACCAAGCCAGATAAACTTCTAATAACGATTAATACTAAACCTATAAAAACTAGATTTCGCCTTGGCCAAATTATTGTTTTAAAAGCCTGAAGCATCGTTACTCTTGGCTGTGATTTATCTTTATTTTTCTTAGTTTCTTTTAAGTACTGCATTTTTTAAAGGTAGAATTGGCGACAAAAATACTCAATATAAAGGGTGGTGTACGATTTATTAGAACAGAAAAATGCCACCCTGAATTGGAATCAGAATGGCATTTTTGATTTCTATAGAATTATAGATTTTTAAATATGAATCGGTCTATCTTCAGTTGCAGCTAGTGCAGCTTCTTTTACTGCTTCTGCATAGGTTGGGTGAGCGTGACTCATTCTTGCAATATCTTCTGCACTTGCTCTATATTCCATAGCAACAACAGCTTCTGCAATTAAATCGGCTACTCTAGGTCCAACCATGTGAACACCTAGAACCTCATCTGTTTCTTTATCAGAAAGGATTTTCACAAATCCGTCAAGATCACCACTTGCACGCGAACGACCAAGTGCTCTCATTGGGAACTGTCCTGATTTGTAGGATACTTTATCTGCTTTTAGTTGTTCTTCTGTTTTACCAACCGAAGCAACTTCTGGCCAAGTATATACTACTCCAGGAATCAAATTATAGTTTAGGTGTGGTTTTTCACCAGCAATAATTTCAGCAACCATCATTCCTTCTTCCGATGCTTTGTGTGCAAGCATAGCACCACGAACCACATCACCGATAGCATAGATATTGCTGATATTTGATTGAAGTTGGTCGTTAACTTCCACCACTCCTCTTTCAGTAACTTTTACACCTGCATTTTCTAGGTTAAGTCCATCGGTATAAGGTCTTCTTCCAACAGACACCAAGCAGTAATCTCCTTTAAAGGTTACTTCTTGATCTTTTTTATCGGTTGCAGTAACAGTAACTTCTTTTCCTTTCTTAGTCACTGCCGAAACTTTGTGTGAAGTATAGAATTTAATTCCTTGTTTCTTCATCACTTTAGTAAGCTCCCTACTTTGTGCACCGTCCATTGTAGGGATAATTCTATCCATATATTCTATTACAGAAACCTCTGCTCCCAAACGGCGATATACTTGTCCTAACTCTAGTCCAATTACTCCACCTCCAATTACTAATAAGTGTTTTGGGATTTCTTTCAAGCTCAATGCTTCGGTAGAAGTAATCACTCTTTCTTTATCAAGTTTTATGAATGGAAGAGTTGAAGGTTTTGAACCAGTAGCTATAATAGTTTTCTTGGCTTCAATAGTTTCTTCTTTTTCACCAGAGATAACTATGTGAGTTGCGTCTTTAAAAGAGCCTGTTCCTGTGTAAACGTCTATTTTATTTTTGTTCATCAAGAACTCGATGCCTTTAGTTGTCTGTTCTACAACAGCAGCTTTTCGGTCTACCATTTTCTTGAAGTTCAATTTTATATCTCCTGGAATTTCGATTCCATGGCTTTCAAAATGCTTAATAGCATCTTCATAATGGTGTGAAGAATCTAACAATGCCTTGCTAGGGATGCATCCTACATTCAGGCATGTACCGCCTAGAACATTGTATTTTTCAATGATAGCGGTCTTCAATCCAAGTTGTGCACAGCGAATTGCGGCCACATACCCACCAGGGCCAGATCCAATTACTGCTACATCATATTTACTCATAAGGCGTGTTTTTTATTATTGAACTGCAAAAATAGTGGTTAATGCTAACATGTTAAAAGTTATCTTGCACAAACTTTAATTTAGATAGAAAAAGTTCACCATACTATTGTGACACAATATTTGACCACTCGTTGAAAATTTTGCACATTTGTGGGACAATCAATATAATCAATTATGGCATTTAAACCTGCAGACAAAATTCAAGATCTTCAATATTTCGGTGAATTTGGAGGAGTAAACCCTTCTATTTCTGACTCTTCAACTTATACTTTTCTTTCCGCAAAGACAATGTTTGACACTTTCGAGGGAAACACAGAAGGTTGTTATTTATACTCACGTCACTCCTCTCCTTCTAACCTTTACTTAGGTGAAGCCTTAGCGGCTATGGAAGGAACAGAAACCGCAAATGTTTCTGCTACGGGAATGGGAGCTATTACACCTGCTATATTGCAGTTGTGTAAAGCTGGTGACCACGTAGTTTCTAGTAGAACAATTTATGGTGGAACTTATGCTTTCTTAAAAAACTTTGCACCTCGTTTAAACATTAAAACTTCGTTTGTCGATATAACGAAGCTCGATGAAGTAGAAGCTTCAATTACTAAGGATACTAAAATTATTTTTTGTGAAACAGTGAGCAATCCTCTTTTAGAAGTTGCCGATTTAGAAGGGCTTTCTAAAATTGCGAAAAAGCATAACTTAAAGTTATTGGTGGATAATACATTTTCACCTTTGAGTGTATCTCCAGCCAAATTGGGTGCAGATATGGTGCTACATAGTTTAACGAAGTTTATAAACGGAAGTAGCGACAGTATGGGTGGTGTTGTTTGTGGAACCCAAGAATTCATCGATTCACTTCGCAATGTAAACGATGGCGCCAACATGTTATTAGGTCCAGCAATGGACAGCATGCGAGCGGCTTCAATCTTAAAAAACCTTCGAACGCTTCACATACGCATGAAACAGCATAGCCACAATGCTATGTATCTAGCTGAAAAGTTTGAAGCCGATGGTTTAAGAACTGTTTATCCTGGATTAAAATCACATTCTGGACACGAGCTCTTTAAAAAGATGATGAATGATGAATATGGATATGGCGGAATGCTTACTATAGACGCAGGAAGTTTAGAAAAAGCAAATGAGTTAATGGAATTGATGCAAGAACGCAATCTTGGATATTTAGCTGTAAGTTTAGGATTCTACAAAACATTGTTTAGTGCTCCAGGGTCTTCTACATCTTCAGAAATACCAGAAGAAGAGCAAAAGGAAATGGGACTTACCGATGGCCTAATTCGTTTTTCAATTGGTTTAGACAACGATATAGAGCGCACCTATAAAATGATGCGTGAATGTATGGTAGAAGTTGGAGTTTTATAATTCATAAAACATATTACATAAAAACTCCTGAGTGAAATCGCTCAGGAGTTTTTTGTTTGTGCAACTTTGACTTATAAATAATAAATACGAAGCATTCTCTAAAAGCCAGTTGGAAGTGGTGCTGTAGCAGTCTCTAGCTTATTCATATTGATATTTAAAGGATCACTCCAGATTTTAGTAATGAAATTATTTCTATAGATTATTAAATCCATATAAAAATCAACTGAGGTAGTGTTCCCATTAAGTATAAATTCACTGTCGTTAACAAACGCCTTAAGCCACCATGTTCCTTCTGATACATAGGCAAAAAACTGTTGACCTTCAACATAGTTCGTGTTACTACGAGATCTGATATATACATTAGTATTTCCTCCATGGTCAAAGAAAGATCCGTGTACAGCAACCGTATATTTGGCTGCGCTAATTTTTGTGTCGAATCCTCTATCTAAACCACGAGAAGATACATTCTTAATAACAAACTGCACATAATTAAGAGGTCCGAAATCGCTATTAGAGACATCGAATTTAATCACCGAACCAGTAGCATCGTTAAACATTAGCAGCTTAGAGTTTGGACCTGAAGTGTAACTTCCTGGATTCTCTAAATATAATTTCTCCTGAACCTTTACATCTCCTATTACATCAAGAGTAGCTGATGGATCAGGGTTGTTTATGCCTACTTGTGCATGTAGAAACATACTCTGCATTACTAAAATTGAAAAAACAAAATATTTATGCATCATGATTATGATTTTTGTCTTAAAACGGAGATGGTGCCTCACCACTGGCTGAGCCGCCCATGTTATATTCTATACTAGGCAGTTCCTTAAAGTATTTCCTATCATAAACTATAAGCGTTACGTGGTAAGTAATCGCATCATCTCGATCTGCATCCAATGACACATTACGGATTTCGATGTGCCAAGTGCCATTATCCACAAACGTTCTGGTTCTAAAGTGACCTATATTTGTGTTTGGGGATTTGGTAATATGCCGCCCTACATATTGAAAGTTAGCAAGTCCTACTATATATTTATCTGCATCAAACTGAAGATTTACTGCTGTTACATTATCTGCTTTAAGATTAGTGAAAGTATAATCGGCAATATTTACAGGACCCACTGTAAGTGTAGACATATCTATGTACGCAACTTCTCCTACAGGTTCTGAATTAGTCTTACGAACTAAAAATTTGTAATCTGTATTATCAATACCTTGATTTGTGTATTCATTCACTTTAAAGTTATCTTGAATCAACATAGACCCGTTTACATCCAATTCATATAAAGGATCAGGGTTTACTGTACCGATCCCCACTTGTGAAAACCCAGATTGCGCGATTAGGTAAACGAATATTATCGTAAAGTTTTTCATCATTAATCAATTATAGGAGTTGTTGCTGCACCAGATCTTCTATTACCTCTATTCAAAGTAAACTCTTGCAATGGAAATTGTTTTGAGAAGTCATTAGAGAGTATTAATGTACTTATAACCCACTCGCCCGTTGGTGTTGAAGAAGCTGGAGCTGTAGACGGATAATCAGCTCGAATTCGCCACGTGCCACCCTGTATAAACGCTGAAGCTACTGGAACAGTGAAGAAATCCTGTGCATTCCCCATAGTGCCAACTAGTGGCTTATTGAAATAGGCCGAAATAATAGTTACTACATAATTGGAAGAATTTATTTGAGTGTCTAAGTTAGAAACCCAATCACCATCCATATTGGTTAACTTATACTCTTGAAAATAAGCAATAGCTACACCTTCTGTATTAACATTCAATTCTTTTATATAATCATTTTCTATTTGCCCTAACATAGCCGTATTATCAATTGTAGTAACAGGACTAAGTGAGCCGACATTTATAAACCCATCTATATAAGTATCTCCAGCAACTTCTAGAGTAGTTCGTGGAGTTGTAGTGTTAATCCCTACTTGCGAATAAGTCTTAGCAGAAAGGCAAAGCGTTAGTATATTAAAAAGCAATAAGTATAAATTGCGCTTCATGATTAGTTAGTTTTATTTATTATAAATACATAGATTTAAAAACGACTTAATTTATAGAGCGGTACACTCAATCATCCTTCACTCCTTTGTGATTACTCTTAACTTTCTCAAGTTCAAGTATGATTTTTTTCCATGCTCTTTTTTCATTGTCATTATTTTCTATGGCTTTATCCAATAAAGATTTTCTTTTAAAATATGATTTCTTTTTCATGGAAATAGCCTTGATTTGAAAACAAACCAAATGTAGAACGTGTTTTTATGGAGTCATAAAATTTAACCCCAACAAAAACACTCACTGGACAAAATTAAACCATAGCACCCACACTCATCGCCGTGCAAATAACTTACAACCAAGGTTTTACGTTGAGTTAATATTACAGAAGAATTATCCGAAACTGGATAAATAGGAAGATAAATCAGTTTGAGAATTTGTGATATTCAGCTTTTTTCGAAGTCTTGTGCGTGAATTTTCCACCGATTTAAAGGATTACCCCATGACCTGAGCAATTTCCTTTGTTGTTAGATTCAACTTTAAAAGAGCACAGAGTCGTTTATCTCTAGGCGTGAGATCTGGATGTTTTTCACAAAGGTTCTTATAGAAAGACTCGTGAACTTCTTTAAATCGAAGTTCAAATTCGTTCCATATGTTAGTCGATGTGTCACGTTTTAGTCGCTTGGCTATAAAGTCGATTGCGCTTTGTGTTTCTCTCCTATTAGCCTTTAGTCTTACTTCTTTTAAATCTTTTAAGATATCTTATATTAGCTCTGTTCGATGCAGTTCGATCATTGCTTTACCAATCAATTCTTTATTTTTCAGTTCTAGGTTGGCATTCAACTCTTTTTGATTGGAGACAACCAATTTCTTCTCTAGTTCTGTTCGTTTTAACTTATTTCGATAACGATATAGAATCATACCTGATATTAACAACAACACAATGAGCCCTAATATAAGGATATAGAAGTTTGATTTACTTTTACTCTCTTCCAACTCACGAATCTTTTCTTTGGTTCTATACTCTTCTTCTAGAACTATTTTCTGCACATTTGCTTTTCTATTTTCAATATTTAAACTGTCGGAAATAGCAAAAAACTTTTCCAGGCTTTTTGAAGCATTTTCAAAATCTTTATTTTTAATATATGCTTTATACAGCACCTCTACTGATTGTCGGTTTTCCACTGTAAAGGGAGCTAGGCTATCTAAAATTTCCACAGCATTTTTCGAATAATAGATTGCAGAATCTATCTGTTCGTTTTTTAAGTAAAGTTCTGAAAACTCACCATACACCCAACCTAAATCGCTATTTATATTGTTAGGACCAACTTCGTTTATAGCTCGATGAAAATAGTGTTTTGCTGCTTTATCATCATTTCTTAGAAGATGGTTTTTACCTAGATTAGTGTAAATATGAAACTTCAAATACGGATATTCGATACCCTCTAATAATTGTAGAGAGTTATTGAAATAGTATAAAGAGGAATCTAAATCCTTATTTCGCCATGCCATTCCAATATTATTTGAAAACGCCGCTAAATTTCTAGGGTGTTTTTGTGTGTGATCATATTTGTAAATCTTGTGATAGATCTTTAGTGCCTTTTCATAGTTTTCAGTTTCAGAATAGGCAATTGCCAAATCATTCTCTAATCTGTATCGATATTTAAGTGGCTTGTCTTTATAATATTCATAAGCTTTTAAAAAGTTCTCAAGCGTAATATCTAATGCATCTTTTTCAGAATAAATCTCAGCTATAGCAATGTAATAATCAGCCATAACTTTATCGGATTTAGAACTAATTGCGTTTTTTTCAGCAAGGTCAATATATTGAAGTGCTCGTTCCCAATCATCTTTAGCTAACTCTTCAGCAACCACCATGCTTAGCGAAGCTTTCTCGGCTTCAGTTGATGCCTTTGCTAAACTATCAATCAGCTTGGGAAGCTGATTTTGTGAAACAGCAAATTGAGATAAATATATAAGTAGTAAGAAGACTCGATGCATCATCAAGTAAAACCAATTGAATACAATCATTACACAAATAAAAGTATAAATTTTTTAAGTATTTCATAAGTAAAGGATTAAGATGTTCAAAATACATAATGCCCCAGCTTCGTTCGAAAACTAAGTTCGATAACTAAGACTAAATTGTAATTGTTCATACACGAGCTTGACACCGAAATTAAAGATGACGATTAAAATAGAAACTGAGGTTTTAAATTGAATGAAAAAGAGGTTTAAATAGAAGCAAACGTTCGTAAGCCCATTCATAGCAGTTTTTCACAGTGACCATCGAATTTCAACTGGACAATTGTGATTCTCTTCAAAACACCTTCAATAAAAACAAATGCTAACATCTTAAATTCCAGTGAATCACCCCGTCAATTTAGAAGGTTTATAATTTCCAAGTCCTACATGTTTGAGAGAGTATACAGTAATAAAAAGACTAATACAGCCAACAGTTTTTTGTATTGATAACGACTGATTATTAAAAGGTAAACTTGCATACTTTTTTACAAAGTCGTAACATTACACTTCCATTAACTTCACAGATATAGATGCAAAGCCAAGATATTAAACCTTCGGACCCTAAAGACGAACAAGTAGTAGAGAATAAAGAACTCAACATTTGGGAAGCATTTATTCCTGTTTTTGCACTTATCCTCATGCTTTTTTACAATGTATTTTATGCCTATGGCGATGATGCATTGAGCGGAAGCAATCAATTTATTCTCCTTATGGGTGGTGCAGTTGCTGTTATTGTTGGTTTTTTCAACAAGGTTAGTTTTGACCAAATGGTAGAGGAGGTCTCTAAAAACATTAAATCCACCGCTGGAGCAATATTAATCTTACTCATGGTTGGTGGGCTTGCGGGAACTTGGCTTATAAGTGGGATTATACCAACCATGATTTACTATGGAATGCAAGTTCTCAATCCCAATATATTTTTGGCTTCTTGTGTAATCATTTGTGCCGTAATTTCTATTGCTACAGGAAGCAGTTGGACAACTTCTGCTACTGTGGGAATAGCTTTAATAGGTATTGCAAATGCTCTAAACATTCCTTTAGGGATGACAGCTGGAGCAATTCTTTCAGGAGCCTATTTTGGCGATAAAATCTCTCCATTAAGCGACACAACCAACCTAGCTCCTGCAATGGCTGGAACAGATTTGTTTACTCACATTAAGTATATGCTTTATACCACTGTACCTACCCTAACAGTAGCTTTGATCATTTTTGTGATAATCGGGTTTAATTTAAACCCAACTGGAACTGTAGAAACACACTCAATGCTTGACGCTGTAGAAAAATCAATTAATGTGAGTCCTTGGCTTTTCGTTGTTCCAGTTGTAGTTATTATTCTAATCATTAAAAAAACCTCTCCTCTAATTGCATTATTAATAGGAATCATATTAGGTGGAATTGCAGCATTAATTTTCCAACCCAATATTGTAGCTGAGCTTGGCGGTGGCACCTCATTAAACTTTCACACAGGCTACAAAGGAATTATGAATGCTATTACAGTAGACAGCTCGATTCCAACAGATAATGAAGCATTAAAAGATCTCTTTTCGGCAAGTGGAATGACAGGAATGTTGAACACTATTTGGCTCATTATATGCGCCATGACATTTGGTGGAATTATGGAAGCTATTGGAGCATTATCAACAATTAGCAAAGCATTATTAAACCTATTTCACACCACGTTTGGTCTATTTGCGAGTACCGTATTTAGCTGTCTAGCTTTAAACGTTACTGCGAGCGATCAATACTTAGCTATTGTCATTCCGGGTAAAATGTATTCTAAAGCTTTTAAGGACAAAGGACTAGCACCAGAAAACCTTTCTAGAACATTAGAAGATAGTGGTACAGTAACCTCTGTTCTTGTGCCATGGAATACATGTGGTGCCTACCACAGTAAAGTTCTAGGAGTTGACACACTTCACTATGCTGGATATGCTATTTTCAACTGGTTAAGTCCGTTTATGACTCTCCTTTTCGCAGCATTTAGTATAAAAATAAGGCAATTAGCTAACCCAGAAAACCAATAGCGCCTTCTTATTGCTTTTTGATCGAACAATTGATTTCTCCTATCGGACAATAAATTATTACATTTAGGAACACTATTAAAAAGGAGGTACATCTATTATCTTTGTATCAAAGAAAAAAATTAACCTTAAAACAGATATAACTATGTCATTAGTAGGAAAAAAATTCCCAAACATTTCAGTAGATGCAATGAATGAAATGGGAGAAACATTTAAAGTAAATATTTTAGAAGAAGCGAAAAAGAACAACAAAAAAGTATTGCTTTTCTGGTATCCAAAAGACTTTACGTATGTATGTCCAACAGAAATTCACTCTTTCCAAGAGGCTCTTTCTAAGTTTGAAGACAGAAACACAATTGTAATTGGAGCATCATGTGACACGCCAGAAGTACACTTTGCTTGGTTGAGCACTCCAAAAGATGAAGGTGGAATTGAAGGTGTAACATACCCACTACTTGCAGACAGCAACCGTAACCTTTCAAACGCATTAGGTATTCTTGATATCAAGAATGAGAACTACGACGAAGAAACAGGACTTTACACTGTTGAAGGAGACAACGTTACTTACCGTGCTACATACCTTATTGATGAAGAAGGAAAAATCTTCCACGAGAGTGTAAACGATATGCCTTTAGGAAGAAACGTAAATGAATACATTAGATTAGTTGACGCCTATACCCACGTTCAGAAGAACGGAGAAGTTTGTCCTGCTAACTGGGAAGAAGGAAAAGACGCTATGCAAGCTACAAGAGAAGGAGTAGCTTCATACCTTAAAAAATAATATTATGATAGAATTGAAAGATGATAGCCTACAGCAGTTCATCGCAGACGAAAAGGACGTTGTAGTTCAGTTTTCGGCTGGTTGGTGCGGAAACTGTAGGTTGATGAAACCAAGATTTAAGAAGCTTTCTTCTGAAACAGAAGGGCTTAAATTTGTAGTGGTCGATGCTGAGAAATTTCCTGAAAGTAGAAAGATGGCAAATGTGGATAACCTTCCAACGTTCGCTACTTTCAAAGACGGGAAGTTTGTAAACCAAGTACAGACCAATAAATTTGAAATTTTAAAAGAGTTAGTAGATGAAGTTACCAGTAATTAGACATATCCAAAGAAATAATTCCACACCCCAGATCGAGAGTTGTATTGAAGTTCTGGAATCCTATTGCGAGTACAATCGTATAACGGATGAGGAATTGGATATTATTGGAGAACTCATCACCAATTTGTGTGGAGCTGTAGAAGTACACAAGATGATTGACGACGGCATGCCCGAGCGTGAAGCAGCCAATGCATTTGCACAAAAAGTAATTGGCTCTATAGATAGATAATTTTTACCCCCCTAATTCTTAATCCCTTTGCAATTTATTGTGAAGGGATTTTTTCTTTATAAAACGTTTAATTAAAATAGACGCGGCAGATAAACAATTGGCCTCACGCATTTTCAAATGCTTAGAGTACTGGTTTCTAGATTCAAGAACCAAGACCGCTTTACTGCTAGAACCAAGACTGCTTCTAGAATATAGACGATTGTGATTCAGTTTATGCTTTCTAGGGTTAAGACGGAATTCATCCTTAGTTAAGTGGAATTCTATAGTATTTTAACTAGTCATAATAGATTCAAAAACTGTCTGCTCTACCACCTTGAGCAACTTAATATTTTTCTAGAAATTGTACTTAGCTATCAACAAACGAATCCTTATCTTTAAGGCTTCTTAAAAACGAACGAAATGGCTACAATAAAACTAGGCGGAAACGATATAGAAACGGTTGGAAGTCTTCCGAATATTGGAGATAAAGCACCTGATTTTGATTTAACTGCGCAAGACTTGAGCTCAAAGAAAATTGCAGACTACAAAGGCTCTAGAGTGGTGATGAATATCTTCCCGAGTATAGACACCAACGTATGTGCAACCTCTGTTAGAAAGTTCAACGAAAGAGCAACCTCTTTAAAAAACACAAAAGTTTTAAGCATTTCGAAAGATCTACCATTTGCTTTAAAACGGTTTTCCGACGATTCTAAAATTAACAATGTTACTAACCTCTCCGATTTTCGCGATGGAAATTTCGGAAAGAATTATGGCGTTGAAATCACTACAGGTCCTTTAACTGGGCTTTTGTCGCGTGCTGTTTTAGTTTTAAACGAAGAAGGAAAAGTTATATACAGTGAGCAAGTTCCAGAGATTGGTCAAGAACCAGACTATCTTTCAGCGCTAAAAACTTTATTGTAATGTGGAATTCGTATATTGGAAAACGCATTAAAGGCGGAGGGTATGCTATTAAAGGCGCATTCCTTTTATTGCGAAATGAAGCTAGCATTCAGGTTCAAGCTAGCATTGGAATACTTATGACAATTGCTGGTTTCTATTTTGAAATCTCAACCACCGAGTGGATACTTCAAATTTTTGCCATTGGCCTTGTTATGAGCGTTGAAGGAATGAACACTGCAGTTGAAGAAATAGCTGATTTCATCCATCCAGAGTTCCATAAAAAAATTGGATATATAAAAGACGTTGCCGCTGGTGCCGTTTTCTTTGCTGCCCTTGTTGCAGTAATTATTGGTTGCATTATATATATCCCTAAGTTTTAAAACCTTTTAATTATTCAAAGTACTTCCCCTTTCATGTAGGTATGGGATATTGATATTTTTTGTTATAAATTGTAGTCCCCGATATTTGTATTTTTGCTAAAAAGACAATTGTTCTATTAATGGCCAAAAAAAATAAAAAAACTTCTACCTCTATAGGTAAAAAAATAAGCTTCACGCTATCCAAGCAACAAAAGATACTTTTGGGTACATTTCTTATTCTTTTAGGAGTTGCCCTTATACTATCTTTTGTATCCTATTTTTTCACATGGGAAGCAGACCAAAGTAATGTGGGTATTTTGGCCGATCGTAAACTTCAAGCAGAAAATTGGCTCAATAAATTTGGTGCCAATATAGGCCACTTCTTTATCTACAATGGTTTTGGAGTTGCTGCGTTTATACTAGGCTTTTTAGTTATAATCACAGGAATATATTATTTCTTCGATTATTCCACAAAACCAGTAGTTAAGTATTGGTTTTGGGGAATGCTACTTATGATTTGGACATCTGTCTTTTTTGGTTTTTTCAAGAACCTCACCCTATTCAGTGGTATAATAGGCTTTGAAACAAACGACTTTTTACAAGATTATATTGGTTTGGTTGGAACAGCGCTTTTAATGACATTTATACTTGTGGTATACTTGGTTGTACGTTTAAAGATCACTCCAGAAGTTGTTATTAATGCTTTTAAAAGCACTAAAAAACAAATTGCAGAAGAGTTTGAAGCTGCTGAGGAGGCATCTGCTATTGAAGAAACAACAGCAACTATTGAAGATACAACCTCAACCCCTACAGAGGCTAAAGAAGAAGTTGCTTTAAGCTTAGAAAAGAAAAAAGAAGAAACTACAGCCCCTCCTCGCCCCGCTGAGGAAAAAACAATTCTAAAATCTGAAAATGGAGACGGCGTAGATATGGAGGTTGAACAAGCTGTAGAGGAGGAAGAAGTTGAAACTATTAGCGAAAAATTAGTTAGGGAATCAGGCGAATTCGACCCAAGATTAGAACTTAGCAAATACAAGTTTCCTAGTTTAGACTTATTACGTGATCACACTGTAGGAGCTGTAATTACTATTGATCAAGAAGAACTTGAAGAAAATAAAAATCGAATTGTAGAGACCCTAAGCAACTACAAGATTGGGATAGCAAATATTAAAGCAACTGTAGGTCCAACAGTAACTCTATATGAAATTGTTCCCGATGCAGGTATTCGAATTTCGAAGATTAAGAACCTAGAAGATGACATTGCACTTTCTTTGTCTGCTTTAGGTATTAGGATTATCGCGCCAATTCCAGGTCGTGGTACTATTGGTATTGAGGTTCCGAACAAAAACCCAAAGATTGTTTCAATGCGTTCTGTGATTGCTTCAGCAAAGTTTCAGAATGCAGAAATGGAGCTTCCTATTGCATTTGGAAAAACCATTAGCAACGAAACCTTTGTAGTTGACCTTGCAAAAATGCCCCATATGCTTATGGCAGGTGCTACGGGTCAAGGAAAATCGGTTGGATTGAACGCCGTATTAACCTCCTTACTTTACAAGAAGCATCCAGCAGAAGTGAAGTTTGTTTTGGTCGACCCTAAAAAGGTAGAGTTAACGCTTTTCAATAAAATTGAAAGACATTATTTAGCCAAGCTCCCCGACACAGATGAGGCGATTATTACAGATACCACTAAAGTTGTTCATACGCTAAACTCTTTATGTATCGAGATGGACGACCGATATGATTTATTGAAAAATGCCATGGTGCGTAATATCAAGGAATATAACACCATGTTTAAAAACCGGAAGTTAAACCCTAACGACGGTCATAGATTTCTACCATACATTGTGTTGGTTATTGATGAGTTTGCCGATTTAATTATGACCGCAGGTAAGGAAGTTGAAACTCCGATTGCTAGGTTGGCACAGCTTGCGAGGGCTATTGGAATACACTTGATTGTTGCAACACAGCGTCCATCGGTAAACGTAATTACAGGTATTATTAAAGCCAACTTCCCTGCTCGAATTGCTTTTAGAGTTACGAGTAAAATCGATTCCCGCACTATTTTGGACAATGCAGGAGCAGATCAACTTATTGGCCGTGGAGACATGCTCTTCACTCAAGGAAACGAACTCACCCGACTCCAATGTGCTTTTGTGGACACGCCAGAGGTAGCTGATATTACAGATTTCATTGGAGCTCAAAAAGCATATCCAGAAGCCTATCAACTTCCAGAGTTTGTGGGAGAAGAAGGTGGCACAAATGTTGATATTGATATAGACGAGCGCGACGCCAAATTCCGCGAGGCTGCAGAAGTGTTAGTAATTGCACAACAAGGCTCTGCTTCTTTATTGCAACGAAAGTTGAAATTAGGATACAACAGAGCTGGAAGAATTATTGACCAATTGGAAGCTGCAGGTATTGTTGGACAATTTGAAGGAAGCAAAGCAAGAGATGTATTGGTTCCTACTTTAGAAGCACTCGACGAACTATTAGAAAACGAAAGAAATTCTGATTAAAAAACTCAGTATCAAACCTATTATGAATTACTCCAATATTTCAAATTCTCACAAAAAATTGTCATTGATGAAAAAGATAAGTTTTATTCTTATTACTGTTTTATTCTCTACAATCACCTATGCTCAAGATGCAAAATCATTATTAAAAGAAGTCTCAGCAAAGGCGAATAGCTACAGCAATATTTCAATAGATTTCAAATACAACCTTAACAACTCCAAAGAGAATGTAAGCCAAGAAACACGTGGTGATGTAACTTTAGAAGGCGACAAATATGTTTTAAACATGCTTGGGACCACTCGAATTTTTGATGGTAAAAACATTTACACCATTGTTCCTGAGGATGAAGAAGTAACAATTTCTGCTTACGACCCAAAAAACGACAAGGAAATCACTCCTTCAAAAATGTTGACTTTTTACGAAAAAGGCTACAACTACAAAATGGACATTGAGCAAAATGTAAAAGGCCGAAAAATTCAATATGTTAAGTTGATTCCAATTGATTCAAAAGCTGAGATTAAAAATATCTTATTAGGAATCGATGTTCAGACCAAACATATTTACAAGCTGATACAAACAGATTCAAACGGAACTAAATACACACTTACAGTAAATTCCTTTAAAACAAATCAGCCTGTTTCAAAGACCTTGTTTACTTTTGACGAGGCCAAATACAAAAAAGAAGGCTACTATATAAACAAGCTCTAAATATAAGCTCAGGTGAAAATACTGGACAAATATATACTGACAACCTATTTGAAGACGTTCTTGAGCGTCTTCATTATTTTAATGTTCATTTTTGTCCTACAGACCATTTGGCTTTATATCTCTGAGCTTGCTGGAAAGGATCTTGACGTTTGGATTATCCTCAAGTTTCTTTGGTACGTCTCCCCTCGCCTAATGCCCTTAGTTTTACCTCTCACTATTTTGGTTACTTCCTTAATGGTCTTCGGAAATTTCGCAGAGCATTATGAATTTGCCGCCATGAAATCGACAGGAATTTCGCTGCAAAGAGCCATGGGAAGCGTGATGGTTTTTATTGTTTTACTCGCTATCACAGCCTTTTTCTTTGCTAACAACGTGATTCCATATTCGGAATATAAATGGCAAAATCTACGTCGAAATATTCAACAGTTCCAACCCTCGATGGTTATTGCCGAAGGGCAGTTTAGTCAGATAGGCGACATGTTCAATATTAAAGTTGAAAAGAAAACGGGCGATAGAGGTCAGTTTTTAGAAGACGTTGTCATTCACAAGAAAAACGAAAAAAGACCTAATGGAAATTTCATTAGAATCATTGCAGAAAGAGGTGAATTAGCCAGTGAAGAGGGAAGCAACACTCTTTCACTCATTTTAAGAGAAGGAAATTATTACGAAGATATTCAAACAGACAAGGCAGCAAGTCAGCGTAAATCTCCATTTGCAAAAAGCTATTTTGAAGAATACGCTATCAATATTGACCTAACCGAACTCAATAAAAAAGACATTGATACCGAGCATGATTTGAACAATCAAAACATGTATAATATCAGTGAGCTTCGCGTAGAGATAGATTCACTTTCTAAAGGTTTTACTCGAGACATTCAGTCGTACACTAAAAATATGTACTACAGAAGTGGGATGGAAAAGTTCAAAGAAAGAGGAAAAAAATCTACTGAACCTTCAAGCAAACCAGATAGCGATTTAGCCAACATCAATAGTGTTTTGGATATTTACAATCCTGTTCAACAACTTCAAATTGCCAAATTAGCGCTTAATAATGCTCAAGGAACAAGGCAATCTGCCGAAGCCAAAAAGAGTGATTTCCTAGTTAAAACCAAGCGTTTAAATAAGACAGAAATTGCACTCCATGAAAAATATGTAATTGCTGCAGCCTGTATAATTTTGTTCTTTGTAGGTGCTCCCTTAGGTGCTATTATCCGCAAAGGAGGGATGGGTTTACCCATGGTTGTGGCTATCACACTTTTCTTGACGTATCATTTCATTGGAATATTCGCTAAGAATAGTGCAGAAGACGGAACACTTGACCCTTCTATTGCAGCATGGTTAAGTACAGCTATTATGCTACCTCTCAGTATTTGGTTAACCTATAGAGCAACTACTGACCAAGGTATTTTCGATTTCGATTCCTTCTCACAAAAAATTGGGAAGTTATTCGGTTTTAAGAAGAAAAAGAAAACTGATTAGCCACACTTAACAACGACAAAACCCTAGCAGCATCTACTCCATTTGTCATTCCATACTTTAGTTATTAAGCAGTTCACTTTTAACTAATAACAACAATACATTTTATACCTTTGCAGCAGATTTTGAAAACTATGATTCCCACAGAAAAAGACACTTTGAAACTCGATTCAATTGAAGATGCTATTGAGGACATCCGAAATGGCAAAATGATCATTGTAGTAGATGATGAAAACCGTGAAAATGAAGGTGACTTCATTGCTGCGGCCGAAATGGTAACACCAGAAATGATCAACTTTATGGCTACTCATGGTAGAGGGCTTATATGCGCTCCACTAACGGAGGAACGCTGTAATGAATTGGACTTAAACATGATGGTGAAAAACAATACTGTTCTTCATCACACGCAGTTTACAGTTTCTGTGGATTTAATTGGACATGGTTGTACTACAGGAATCTCGGTTCACGATCGTGCTAAAACCATCAAAGCTCTTGTAGACGAAAACACAAATCCTGCTGAATTAGGACGTCCCGGACACATATTCCCTCTTCGCGCAAAGGAAGGTGGTGTTTTACGTAGAACCGGACACACCGAAGCTGCTATTGACCTAGCTAGACTTGCCGGACTAAAACCAGCAGGAATTTTGGTTGAAATCCTCAATGAAGACGGAACAATGGCTAGACTTCCCCAATTGATGGAAGTAGCTAAAAAATTTGATTTAAAATTAATCTCCATAGAAGACTTAGTAAAGTATAGAATGGAGCATGATTCCTTGATTGAAAAAAAGGAAGATTTTAATATCAGTACAAATTTTGGAGAGTATCGTTTACGTGCATTTAAGCAAACCACAAACGACCAAATCCACTTAGCGCTTACTAAGGGAACATGGAAGGAAAATGAGCCTGTTCTAGTTCGAGTAAACGCAACTTTAGTGAACAGTGATATTTTGGCTGCGTTGACCAACAATGCCGAAAAGAAACTTGACGACATGTTTAATGCCATCACTAAAGAAGGAAAAGGTGCTATCGTATTCATCAATCAACAAAGCCAGTCGTTAAACTTATTAGCCAGGCTAAGCGAGCTTAAATCACTTCAAAAACCTAATGAAGTAGTAAAAGCGCCACGCATAGAAATGGACGCAAAGGATTTCGGAATTGGTGCGCAAATCATACACAGTTTGGGAATACAGAAGATACGCTTACTTTCTAATAGTGAGCAAACCAAACGTGTGGGAATGATTGGGTATGGGCTGGAGATTATTGAGTACGTTAAGTATTAAAAGTCTATTCTAACCAGAGGTCTAGACTAATTGAAAATTGACACTATTCCTCTAAACCTGACAATAGTCATTTTTGTCGACAGACAATCCATATACTTTTGTTTTTATACAAAATTATGGAAATGTCATCACACCTAATCTCTAAATATAACGTTGCTGGTCCTCGATACACTAGCTATCCGACTGTGCCTTATTGGAACAACGATAAGTTTTCTTTAAAAGCTTGGAAAAGTAATACTATTCAGAGTTTTGAGGAGAGCAATGAAACTGAAGGAATCAGTATCTATATTCATTTACCATTTTGTGAAAGTCTCTGCACTTTTTGCGGTTGCAACAAACGCATCACCAAAAATCATGGCGTAGAAACCCCTTATTTAGAGTCGGTATTAAAAGAATGGAAACTTTACTTAGAAGTACTTCCCGAGAAACCTATCATTAAAGAGCTTCATCTTGGCGGAGGGACACCCACATTCTTTTCGGCAGAAAATCTCGCATTTTTACTAAGAGGTATTTTCAGAAGCGCTACTATAGGCGACAATCCTTCCTTTAGTTTTGAAGGTCACCCGAACAACACTTCAGAAGAACATTTAAAAACACTTTATGAACTTGGCTTTACTCGTGTAAGTTATGGCGTTCAAGACTATAATCCAACGGTACAACAAGCTATTCATAGAATTCAACCCTTTGAAAACGTTAAACGTGCAACGGATTCTGCACGTGAAATTGGTTATAGTTCTGTGGGACATGATATTATTTTCGGACTCCCTTTTCAGACCATAAATCACGTTATTCACACCATAGAAAGAACTAAGGAACTCATGCCAGATAGGATTGCTTTCTATAGCTATGCACACGTTCCATGGATTAAAGGAAATGGTCAACGCGGATTTAAGGATGAAGACCTTCCGCTACCAGAAGTAAAAAGAGAAATGTATCAAATAGGTAAAAAGATGCTTGAAGAAGCAGGTTATGTTGAAATTGGAATGGATCATTTTGCCTTAAAAACAGATAATTTATATAAAGCATTAGAAAACAAAAGCATCCATAGAAACTTCATGGGTTATACGGATAGTAAAACTCAGCTCATGTTAGGGTTGGGGGTTTCTGCTATTGGCGACAGTTGGTATAGTTTTGCTCAAAACGTAAAGAATGTTGAAGAGTATCAAGAATTGGTATCACAAAACATTTTACCTGTGTATCGAGGTCATTCTTTGAGCAAGGAGGATTTGATAATCCGCCAACACATACTAAACCTCATGTGTCGTTTAGAAACCCATTGGGAAGCGCCACAAACACAATTTAATGAACTACCTGAAGTATTATCCAATCTTGAAGAAATGGAAATGGATGGATTAATAGAAATAGGCTCTACACATTTAAAAGTGAAAGAAAAAGGTAGACCATTCGTTAGAAATGTGTGTATGGCTTTCGATCTTTTATTACAGCGAAGTAAACCAGAAACCCAGTTATTTTCTATGACAATATGAGAATAATAGGCTGTGCAGAATCTAAACTTTAGGTTCAGAGGTTAGAAGACAGAGAAAATTATAGTGTATTTAGAAAATAAAAATGCTTCGACAGAACGCAATTTCACACGTTGATCATCCTTAAAAGTAAAAAAGGAAAAGCAGCTCAATTTAATAATGGCTGCTTCTCACGTATATGGGTTTATTTAAACGTATGGACTATAGAACAGATGCAACTGCTTTTTGAATCTTTGCAGCTCTGTTTTTCACTTCTTCTTCACTCCACCCTATTTTCACTAAAATAGAAATCGTGCGACCCATTACGGCATCGCTTTTTGAGAAATCGGTGTTATTGAGGTCTTGCATTTGCGATATCACTTCTGAAGGAAGTTTACCTAAGCTTTTCTTATCCTTTAAATGTCCCCAACCATTGATGTAATGCCAGTTATTTTTAAACCAGTAAAAGCATCCATCTACACCATTTTCGGAGAGAGCTTTGTGTGCCTTTTGGGCAATTTCTTCAGACGGAAGGAAAAAACTTAAGAAGGAATAATTTTCGACTCCACTTTCAGGAACTTTTCTAAATTCTACACTTTCTACATTCTCAAGAGCTTTTCGGAAATGGAGATAATTAGTCTTTTGTATTTCCAGTATTTCATCTAGCTTTTGCAATTGAGCAACACCCACTGCAGCATTCAATTCAGAAATCCTGTAATTATAACCCATAAACGGATGCCCTTCCGCTCCACGATCTTTTCCTATATGATCATGACCGTGGTCTTGATAATGGTCGGCGTGGGTTGCAAACTGTTGGTTATTAGTCACTACAGCTCCACCTTCGCCACAAGTAATTGTTTTTACAAAGTCAAAAGAAAAACAGCCTAAATCACCAATCGTTCCTAGTTCTTTTCCGTTGTAGGTTGCTCCTAGCGCTTGGCAGGCATCTTCAAGAAGAATAAGGTTGTGCTTATCGCATATAGCTTTCAATGCGTTTAAATCGGCCATAGACCCACACATGTGCACAGGCATCACGCATTTAGTTTTTGGCGTAATAGCTGCTTCTACTGCTTTTGGATCTAAGGTTAGAGTTTCATCAATATCGACTAAAATAGGGACGGCTCCTAAAGCTAAGATAGATTCAAAGCTCGCCACAAATGTAAACGTTGGCATAATCACCTCATCACCTGCACCAATTCCTGCAGAAGCAAGAGCCACTGTAAGCGCTGCTGTTCCGCTAGAAACCAATTGGCAGTGGTCTGCTCCCATTCGTTTTGCAAAAGCAGTTTCAAACTCCTTAGCTTTCCAATGATTGTTTCGCATTCCATCGAATCCGTAACGCATTAAGATTCCTGATTCTAGAACGTCGTTTACTTGTTTGCGCTCTTCGGCGCCAAAAATTTCAAATCCAGGCATTGGAGTTAGGTTTTGGGGTTAAAAGGTTATAATAATTCGGGAATTTATTCTCTTCGTCAAATATAAGGTTTACATAGTTGAATACAGAAATTGTCTTTAAACAAAATAGAGACGTTTAAGACATCAACTAGAAATATCACTCTACTTCAATGACAAGCTCATCGACTCCTCTACGCACTTTTTTCAGATTGATAAAGAAATCGGTTTCATCTCTATATCCTACTGGCAGAACGATAACAGATTCTAATCCCTTTTTATCTAGGCCTAGTAAAGTATCGTATTTATCTGATTGAAACCCTTCCATTGGACAAGCATCTATTTTCTCTACAGCACAAACAGTTAGAAGTGCGCCCAATGTCAAATAAAGTTGATTCACCATCCAATCTCTAATTTCGGTTGAATCTTTTTGAGTGAACGATTCTATAAGGTTTCTTTCAAAAGGTTCAAGGATTTCACGAGGAGTTTTTCGGGTGCCTTCTACTCTTTTAAAGTGGTCGATAATGAATTTTTCATCGATCTTTTTTTCTATGCATAGTATCAAAACATGAGATGCATCTCTCACTTGCGGTTGATTATATGTCAGGGGCAAAAGTTTTTCTTTAAGCCCTGCATCACTAATAACTACGAGCTTTAATGGCTGCAACCCGAATGAAGTTGCAGTTAAATTAAAAGTCTCTTTTATAACATTCAGTTTTTCTTCGGAAAGAGTTTTGGAGGCGTCGAATTTTTTAGTTGCATAGCGCCACTGTAGCTTTTCAATTGTTTTTGAGGACATTTTTAGAAAGACGAATTAATATTGGCTGCAAAAATAGTGATAAAAAGATTGATCTTGATACTCCTAAAACTCTATAAAGTAAAGGTTTTATTATGAAAGTGAAATAGTTTGTAAAGACAATCGCTATAAACTTTCTTCAAATTTCAGTTTAAAACCAAAATTACAAGATTACAAAAGCCTAACTATCAGTATGTTGAAATTTATTATATTTTATGTGTAAAAAGTTTCAATAAATTTTGAGAGAATTTAAAAAAGCTTGTTATATTTGCACCCGCCTACGTAAACTAAAGGTTTGCTTCTGCGGATAAAATCGCTAAAATTCTAAATAGAGTTAGGCACGCACGACTGGAGAAATGGCAGAGTGGTCGAATGCGGCGGTCTTGAAAACCGTTGAGGGTCACACCTCCGGGGGTTCGAATCCCTCTTTCTCCGC
>DATGMT010000145.1:0-6041 GCA_035307265.1 Aequorivita sp. | reverse complement strand
AATTTTCTTTTCTATTTCGCAAAGTTATTACTTTTTTGTTTCTTGGAACACCTTAATAAACGTATTACCAAACATAATTCTAGTTTTGAATATAATCAAACTTAATGCCATCGATTCTACCAATAGTTATCTTAAACAATTAGTGAGAGAAACTAAAGTTTTAGATGAAACAGTAGTCATCGCCGAAAGCCAACTGAAAGGCAGGGGACAAATGGGAAATAAATGGCAGTCTGAAACAGGACAAAGCCTTACATTCAGTATGTTAAAGTGCTTCCAAAATTTAAAAGGAGATGAACAATTTATGATTTCTATGGCTGTTTCTCTTTCTATAGCAGAAGCTTTAGATGCTCTTAATATTCCAAACACTTCTATTAAATGGCCTAACGACATATTGTCAGATAATAAAAAAATAGGTGGAATACTTATAGAAAATGTTTTAGAAGGCAGCAATATAAAATATGCTATAATAGGAATAGGTATTAACGTAAACGAAAGCTCATTTAATAATCTACCACAAGCAAGCTCACTAAAACTTCAATCCGGAATAACTTTTAATCTTGAAGAAGTATTTCACAACACAATAAATAAAGTATTGAAAAAGCTTCAAAATATATCAACAAAAGAATTCTTATCACTGAAAAACCGATACGAAAACAGATTGTTTCGAAAGGGAAGGATTTCAGTTTTTGAAAATCTAGAGGGTGATAGATTTAATGGTATAATAAAAGGAGTTAGCAATATAGGAGAACTTGTTGTTGAAACAGAAAATGGAAGTAATCAATATTTTCAAATGAAACAAGTAAAACTAATCTACTAAAGCTTCCCTAAATTTTCGGATAGTGTATTGATAAACTTTGTGATAGGTCCTTTTACCATCATAGCCATCATAGCGTTAAATTCACCATTAAATAGTAGTTCTACACTAGAAGTACTGTCGGAAACTTCTTCAATATTGCCAGTTAGAGTGAATGGAAGTTTATCGCTAATTGCGCCTAAAACTATTTTGTTAGGTTTAACTACTTCTTTTATTTCTAACGCGATTTCAGGCATTCCCTTTAATGCGAAAATAAAACCATCTCTATTAGTCAATACTTCAAATTTACTGATATTCTCAGGCATTAAAGTTTCGAAGTTTTTAACGTCTGTAAGATAGTCGCAAAGGTCTGCAGCAGATTTTTGAACGGTTACTTTATTTGTGCTTAAATTCATGAGGTATCAGTTGTTGTATATAGGGTTATATAATATGTTTATAGTAAATATAGAGTTAAATCCTACTTAGGACTCCAAGTAGACGGATCTTTTCGCCACTCCGAAAGAAGCTTGGCTTCTTTAGCGTTGATATAGTTTGACTTTTCAGCTTCTTCCAATAGCATTTCGTAGTTGCTTAGCGTATTTAAAGTAACGTTAGCTTTTTTAAAATTTTCTTCCGCTGTCTCAAATCCATAACTAAAAATAGCTACCATTCCCTTCACCTTAGCCTTCGACTCCTTTAATGCTTCTACAGCTTTTAAGCTACTTTTACCAGTGCTAATAAGGTCTTCTATTACAACTACTGTTCGGTTAGGCTCTAAATGTCCTTCAATTTGATTTTGACGACCATGAC
The DNA here is from genome assembly GCA_035307265.1 of Aequorivita sp. Classification (GTDB taxonomy): domain Bacteria; phylum Bacteroidota; class Bacteroidia; order Flavobacteriales; family Flavobacteriaceae; genus Aequorivita. The sequence goes on along the minus strand of DATGMT010000145.1, from coordinate 4,438 downwards.
TTTTGGATTCTGGTCTAACATAACAAAAAGGAACGTTTAAATAATCTGCCACTAAAGCTCCAATACCAATAGCACCAGTAGCTACACCTGCAATCATATCAGGCTTTCCGTAAAGCTCTTCAATCTGACGTGCTAAATGCTCACGGATATAATTTCGGATGATAGGATAGGAAAGCGTAATCCTGTTGTCACAATAAATAGGAGATTTCCATCCAGAAGCCCACGTAAAAGGGTTTTGTGGTTGCAATTTTATTGCATTAATTTGCAATAACAATGCAGCAGTCTTTTGTGCCGTTTCTTTGTTTAATATCATACCGCAAATGTATAAAGTTTTTGTAAAAGATGTTCCTATTATTCTATCAACACAGAAAAATATAGGAAACCAATATACTACCATTCCATTAAAAGATGCTCCTTTTAAAAAATTAGTAAAAAGAATTTACAACGGTGAACGACTCTATATTCACCTATACCACAAAAACGCTGAGAAATTAGAATCCTTTCTACTCCAAAAAATAAAAGTAGTGGAAGCTGCAGGCGGACTTGTTTATAATAAAAACAAGGATATTCTTTTTATTCGAAGAAATAAAAAATGGGACCTACCTAAAGGTAAAATTGAAAAAGGCGAAACTTATAGAGAGGCTGCAATTAGAGAAGTAATGGAGGAAACAGGGATTAAAGACTTAGTAATCCAGAACTACCTAACTACTACCTATCACATCTTCACACGAAATGATAAGTTTAAACTGAAAGTAACCTATTGGTATGAAATGTACAGTGAATATGAAGGAGATTTAATTCCTCAAGAAAATGAAGGAATCAAAAAGGTGAAGTGGAAGAACTTTGAAAAAACTAAAAAAGCGCTGCAAGATTCCTATGAGAATATAAAGTTATTATTTCCAGAAGAATACTTAACATCCAATTCCTCAAATAAAACAGAGTAGAGGAAGCCTCTAATCTTATAGGACATAATCTTCTGAAATCGCCTGTTTATAGACGATTTATTTCTAAAATACTACTTTTAAAATATAAATTTCAATAAATTTTTTAATTGAACTCTATGCACTCATTTAAATCTTTCAATTTGATATTCAATGTATTAATATTATTAACTGATAAAAGCAAGATTAATTAACTCGCTTTTTAACAGCAACATAAGCTATAAAAGGGATAGGTAGGGTTGTTTAATTGATTTCTATTCATTAGCTTTGTGCAAATAATTAATCTAAAACTTAGTATTATGAAAAAAATTACAATGATTGCTGCTCTTTTTGTAGGAGCATTATCTTTCGCTCAAACTCCAGTTATTGACCGTGCACCAGATGCAACTTCAGGTTTGATTTCTACTTTAGGAGACGATTTCGGTGTTTATTCTGCTGACTATTTCGCTCTAGAAAACGAAACTACATTAGGAGAACTTACTTTCTACGGTTTTGGAACTGGTAACCTTCCAATTGGCGCGAATGTTGACACATTCAACGTTTTCATTTTTGGTCACGACGCTGCTGGAAAGCCTGCAGGTAGCCCAATTGACTCTGGTGCTGCTTTTCTTGCATTAACTGATATCGAAGCAGATGATTTCATTCTTTTTGAAGAAGGAAACTCTATCTTTACTGTAGATGTTACTCAAGCAAATGGTGGTTCTTCAGTTACTTTACCAGCAGGTGAGTATTGGGTATCTGCTTACCCAACTGTATTTGGAAGCGCTGCTGCTGCAGGAAGATGGAACTGGCAAGGTTCTACTGAAGATATTCCTTTCGCATCTATGTTAATTGATCCAGACGATGCGTTTGAGGCAGGTGCTACTGATTGGACTTTAGTTTCTTTACTAACAGGAGATGCATGGCCATCTTTCGGTTGGACTTTAACTGAAGGTGCTGTAGTTAGTGTTGGTGACAACTTAGCTGAGCAAGTATCAGTATTCCCAAACCCAACTACTGATATCCTTAACATTGCTGTTCCTGCTTCTGTAGAAGTAAACAGAGTTAGTATGTTTGACGTTCTTGGAAAGAATGTAAATGTTTCTTACTCTAACGGAGTAATCAACACTTCATCACTTTCTAAAGGAGTTTACATCTTGAACATCGAAACTACTTCAGGAAACCTTACACAAAAAATCGTTAAGCAATAATCATTGCTTCAACATTAAATTATAGTGTTAAAAACCTCAATCGAAAGATTGGGGTTTTTTTATGCCTAAATAGTAGTATTAAATGATTAGTTGGAGAGTTAAAACAAAAAAAATCAATCAACTTAATCCTATCATCGAAGCTTACTTGCATGACCACACAATTGGGATTACCATCTGCCACGAATATCTTTAAAACGAACTTTCTAATAAATTTAAGCAAAGTAAGGACAGTTTACTCTGATTGATTACCAAATACACTTAAGATTTCTATATGATTAATATAAGTCGTTTTTACTCAATAATACAACCCATCTACTCCATGGTAAACCCTTCGTTCACTCAGTAGTTAACACCATAGATACGCCGTGGATAAAACACAACAAGTCTAGGTTAGATTTTGGTTTTGATAAAATCAATTCTATCTATACTCTACCTCGCTATAAGATTCATATGTTATCAAGTTCACTTCATGTATGATGCTATAATACATACCTATAGTATCATAAAAAAAACTCCCTTAGAAATACTTCAAAGGGAGTAATAGTATAAAATAAACATATCTATTCTTAACTATTCATCGAGATAAGGAACTCTTCGTTATTTTTTGTTTGTTTAATTCGGTCATTGATAAACTCCATGGCTTCTACAGGGTTCATGTCTGCCAAATATTTTCTAAGTACCCACATTCGTTGTATTACATTTTCGTCATGAAGTAAATCATCACGTCGTGTACTTGAAGAAGTCAAGTCTATAGCAGGGAATATTCTTCTGTTAGAAATCTTTCTATCCAACTGAAGCTCCATATTACCAGTTCCTTTAAACTCTTCGAAAATAACTTCATCCATTTTTGATCCGGTTTCTGTTAGGGCAGTAGCAATAATACTTAACGAACCACCATTTTCTATATTTCTAGCAGCTCCAAAGAAACGTTTTGGCTTGTGAAGCGCGTTCGCATCAACACCACCACTAAGTATTTTTCCACTTGCTGGTTGTACTGTATTATAAGCACGAGCCAATCGAGTGATTGAGTCTAAAAGGATTACTACATCATGACCGCATTCAACAAGTCGTTTTGCTTTTTCTAAAACAAGGTTCGCTACTCGAACGTGTTCAGCGGCTTCTTTATCAAAAGTAGAAGCAACTACTTCACCTCTTACGTTTCGTTGCATATCGGTAACCTCTTCAGGTCGCTCATCAATCAAAAGAACTATCTGATAAACTTCTGGATGATTTGCAGCAATAGCGTTTGCAATGTCCTTTAACAACATTGTCTTACCAGTTTTTGGCTGCGAAACAATCATTCCACGCTGACCTTTACCAATAGGCGCAAATAGATCTAGAATTCGTGTAGAAATCGTGCTTTGTTTATCGGCAAGATTAAATTTTTCTTGTGGGAAAAGAGGGGTAAGGTGCTCAAATGAAACTCGGTCGCGAACAACATTCGGACTTAACCCATTAATTTTATTTACTTTAATAAGCGGGAAGTACTTTTCTCCTTCTTTTGGAGGACGAACTTCACCAAGTACAGTATCACCTGTCTTTAACCCAAATAGTCTGATTTGAGACTGTGATACATAAATATCATCTGGAGAAGAAAGGTAGTTATAGTCGCTAGAACGTAAAAATCCATATCCATCTTGCATGATGTCAAGAACTCCTTCGCTCTCAATTATACCATCAAACTCATAGTCTGGTTCGCGGTAACGGTTACGAGAATCTCTATTTCCGTTTCTGCTATCTTGATGATTGTTGTCTTTTTGTCTGCTTGGTTGTTTTTGACGACTGTCTGAACCTTGAGTGTCTTTCCGCTGATGCTTTTGTCTAGTATCTCTATCGTTTGAAGATGACTTTTGATGATGGGGCTTTTTGGCTACATCCTTGGTGTCTTTACTTGAGCGCTTATCATCCGTAGTCTTTTCTACGTCATCACTTTTCTTTGGTTGTGATTTTTGTGGCTGCGGTTTCTTGGCTCGAGTATCGTTACTCTTCTCTTTACTTTGCGGACGTTGTGACTTAGATTTGTCTGTGTCTTCCTTAGGTTTAGGAGTAGTAGCAGACTTTTCTGACTTCTTTTCTGCAGCAGGAGAATCCGTATCCAATATTGCTTTAACAGCATTAGGATTTGCTGCTTGGTAATCTAAAATCTTATAGACCAAGTCTAGTTTCTTTTGTGTGCGGTATTTAGGCACATTAAGCCCTTTTGCTATTTCCTGAAGCTCAGGAAGCTTTTTGCTTTTTAATTCAGAAATTTCAAACATTTAAAAAATACTATAGTTTAAGTTTATACTATCAGGTTCCTTTTGAGTA
>DATGMT010000144.1:0-9434 GCA_035307265.1 Aequorivita sp. | reverse complement strand
TTTGGATTTCTTTTTACCACTTCGGCAATAACGAGCGCCGCCAAATCATCAGTTCTTACGGAACTTAACGTGCCTTGATAACTTCCAATTGGTGTACGGATTCCGTCAATTATATATGAATTCATAGTATATTTATATTATCTATCAGGTTAATTTTCTAATCTAAGGATTAGTTCTAACAACTTAAAAAGAAGCCCTATTTTACTTTAAAATGACATATAATACTTTGAATATTATTATAGTCAAACCTAGAAACTAGGACACTTTAGCTATCTGATACGAAAATAGAAAATATACTCGAGAAATACGGGCGAAGTGCTTAATTCAATATTGCGGAAAAAGTGTCTCCTTGGTGAATGTCTCCTGTTTTATAACCTTTCATGAACCACTGCATGCGCTGTTCGGACGTACCGTGAGTAAAAGTGTCTGGTTGAACACTTCCCTGAGCTTTCTTTTGTATTGCATCGTCTCCTACTGCATTAGCCGCACTTAAGGCTTCCTCAATATCTCCTTCTTCGAGATATTTCTTATTGTAGTGTGCCCAAACTCCAGCATAAAAATCAGCTTGAAGTTCTAGGGCTACAGAAAGTTTATTAGCTTCTCTACTATTTGATCGCTGTTGTAATTCCCTAACCTTTTGAGAAGTTCCCAACAGTGTTTGAACGTGGTGTCCTATTTCGTGAGCTGTTACATAGGCAATAGCAAAATCACCTCCTTTAGCTCCAAAACGAGTTTTTAGTTCATCGAAGAAAGCCAAGTCCATATAAACTTGTTGATCGGCAGGACAATAAAAAGGGCCAGCGGCAGAAGTAGCACTCCCACACTTTGTATTTACAGCTGAAGTAAATAAAACCATTTTTGGTTCTTTGTATCTACCTATGTTATTTTCTTTGAATATCTGTTGCCAAGTATCCTCGGTATATGCCAATACAGTTGCCATAAAATCACCCATTTCCTTTTCCTTGGCGGTAAGCTCTCTTTGCTCTGTTTGCTGGGTTACTCCAGATCCAATTTGCTTAACGATAGGCGCCAATTGCTGACCTGTTTCTCCTCCAAAAAACTGCAATAGTAAAACTATCACCACAACTATACCTCCACCAGCGGCAAACTTACCTTTGGATCCCATTCCGCGTCGATCATCAAGATTCCCGCTCTTTCTATTGCCTTTCCATTTCATGCTAACACTGTATTATTCCGCTGGGCTTTTTGAGAATTTTTTCAGAATTAAATATCCTAAAACTCCACCTAAAATAGATGCTATAAAGATTCCAATTTTAGCCTGTGTTTTATACTCTTCGTGCGTAAATGCAAGTTGAGTAATGAAAAGTGACATAGTAAATCCAATAGACGCTAGAAGCGCTAATCCTGATAGGTTTTTCAAGTTCATTCCTTTTGGGAAAGATGAAATTTTGAGCTTAACTGCTAACCAAGAAAAGCCGACAATCCCTATTAGTTTTCCTAATAATAAGCCAAGTCCTACTCCAATAGCAACATTTGTATTTAGGAGTTTATCCATTTCAATATCAAATACTGTTACTCCTGCATTTGCTAAAGCAAAAACAGGTAGAACAAAGAAGTTGACAAAAGGAGTCATTGCATGCTCAAGCTTTTGAAGCGGCGGCATTGCCTTTTTAGTATCAGAATTAACTCGCTCTAGAATTGCTAATTGTTCATGGGTTAAGGTTGGAATACTATCATCTGGATCTGTTTTCACAAAACGCAGTAAGTGCTTTTTAATTCTAGCGATATAGACACCTTCTTTAATTCTCACTTCTGCAGGAATCATAAAAGCTGCCAACACTGCTGCAATAGTTGCGTGAATTCCAGACAGTAAGAAAGCAGTCCATACGCCCACAATTCCTATAATAGCATAATAGAAAAGACTTCTAATTCCCATTCTATTTCCAATAAACATAAGCAGAAGGAATCCAAACCCTATAGCAAGGTTCATAAATGATATGTTGGAAGTATAGAAGAATGCAATAACCAATACAGCTCCAATGTCATCTACAATAGCTAAAGCAGTCAGAAACACCTTTAAAGCTAAGGGAATTCTATTTCCTAAAAAATAAATAACTCCAAGAGCCAATGCGATATCTGTAGCCATCGGGATACCCCATCCAGTATGTACGTCTCCTGTTGGGTTAAAAGCCAAATAAATAATAGCAGGAACAATCATACCTCCAACTGCAGCTGCAATTGGCAACATCGCTTTTCGAATATCAGATAATTCACCTGCTACAATTTCTCGTTTGAGCTCTAGCCCCACCACAAAAAAGAACATAGCCATTAATCCATCATTAATCCATTCCTCGATAGTGTATTCTAAATAGGCTTTACCATCAAATTGAAATCCAAATTTATGTTCGAAGAAATGGTGATATTGCTCGTATATAGATGGCGTATTTGCTAAAACAAATGCGACTAAAATACTAAAACCTAAGACAAGAGAACCTGACTTCTCTTCCTTAAATAGCTTTAAAAAAGGTCTTTTAATAATATCAATTGGATAAATTTTTCTTCCCATTCTTCGTGTTTTGGATTTCCGTTATCTCGACAAAAATATCGAAAAGCGTTTTTTAAAAGCGTTAAGTTTTATTTAAAACTTTTTAAGTTTTAGCAACTTTTTCTTTAGTCGCCTTTAATGAAGGAATATTTACAAAAGCTCATAAGTATTTTTTATAATTTACTACTAATGCTTATGTATCGATGCAATTAAGAATACATTGAGTTTATGCCACAAACTCTACCATTCTTTCGAAGTTCTATAAACCACCCCTTTAAACAAAGCAACAGTCTTGTCTCCTAGTTTAACCTCAACTATATTAAACCCTAGTTTATTTTTCACAGTTTCTATCACAGATTCCGCTGTAATATAATCTCCTTCACTTAATGCTTCGATATGGTTTATTGAGGTTTCTATAGAAACTGCATATTTCCCATGTGAGTTTGCTGCAAATCCGAATGCCGTATCAGCCAACGAGTAGGTTATTCCTCCGTGTGCTTTATTCATGCTATTCAGCATTTCGCCTCTAATTCGCATTCCAAGCTTGGCTCTTCCCTTTTCAACTTCCAATACTTCAATCCCCAGCCATGTGCTAAAAGGATCTAAAGAAAGCATCTTAACAGGAATATCTTCAGGTTGTATTTTCCCTTCTTCGATATTTTCTTCTTTTTTATTCATATTTTTATTGGAAATGGGATGCGCTTATTTTTCTCAAAAATATAATAATAAAAACGATTCACATAAGAAATCATTCATAGACAGTACTAAACATCTCATTTCTACTTTTCCAATTCTTTTTTACTGTTTAAAATATCCATACTTTCACCGCAAGAACAAAAACTACTTATGTCACAACCAGTTTCGATAGCTATAAAACTTCGTCCAGCAACTGAAAAAATAGTTAAACAAGGCCATCCATGGATTTTTTCTGAAAGTATCGAGAAAATTAATAAAGAAGGAAAAGCTGGAGATCTTGCAGTATTATTCGATCAAAGAAACAATAAAGTGTTTGGAATTGGGCTTTATGACCCTGACTCCCCTATACGAATTAAAGTGATCCACATAGGAGGTCCTTCAAAAATTGATAAAGGGTTTTACCGAAAGAAAATATCTAATGCATTTCATATTAGAAAGCCATTATTGGAAACTAACACCAATGCATATCGCTTGATCTTTGGAGAAAATGATGAACTACCAGGACTGATTGTCGATATTTATAACAACGTTGGTGTTATAAAATTATACTCGCCTATTTGGTTCCCTTACCTAAATACACTAGTCCCGATACTTGCTGAAATTAGCCAAGTTGATAGCTTAATACTCCGACTGAGTAGAAATCTACAGAAAATGGATAGCAGGTTTAAGGAAGGTGACATCCTTTTTGGCAGTCTAGATAATCCAACTGTTCACTTTAAGGAGTACGGCGTAAACTTTCAAGCAGACCTTCTATTGGGGCATAAAACTGGATTTTTCTTAGACCATCGCGCTAACCGACATAAAATTGGACAACTTGCGAAGGGTAAGACAGTTTTAGACGTATTTTCTTATGCTGGAGGTTTCTCTGTTCATGCCTTATCTGGAGGGGCTAGAGAAGTTACAAGCTTAGACTTCAGCAAACAAGCATTAGAACTCGCAGAACAAAATGCAAAACTTAACGATCATTCAGGAATCCATTTGACGTTGGCTGGAGATGCTTTTATACTTTTAAGAGAACTAATCAAGCAGAAAAAACAATATGATATTGTAATTATAGATCCTCCTTCATTTGCAAAAAGTAAAAAAGAGATTGAGGTTGCTAAGAAAAAATATGCCGAACTAACCAACTTAGGGATCCAACTAACAAGAAAGAAAGGCTTACTGCTACTAGCTTCTTGCTCCTCACGAATTACTGCCGACGAGTTTTTAGAAGTCCACAGAGAAGAATTTGAACGTCTAGGAAAAAACTACGAACTAGAGGATTTCACCCAACACGATATCGACCATCCAGTAGGGTTTGAAGAAGGCGCGTATTTGAAATCGGGTTACTACAGAATTTCATAACCGCATGAACTCATTTCCTACAACAAATCAATTCTATTTTTTATAAATTAGAGTTTTTTCAATAGAATCAGCTGTGTAAAAACGATAAAAAAATTGTTGTTTTGCTTTCTAAAAAACACAAGGACGATGACTTTTAGGAAATAATTGTATGTTAGTCCTTTTTTAATCGCAGTTGGATAGGTTTTAATCATTTTCAGCTGTTTTTACTTAAACCATATGAATACAACTCAAGAGACTACTTCAGAGAAAAAAGGATTTGTAACCAAGATCTTAGATTCGGTAGAACGAATAGGAAATAAACTTCCAGATCCTGCGATTTTATTTTTTGTATTAATGTTGGTAATTTGGGCATTATCAGCTGTATTTTCTTCATTTGAATTCAGCGAAATTGACCCATCTACTGGAGCTCCTATCGAGATTCACAACTTATTAACGAGTGCAGCACTAGCAAAGTTCCTTTCCGGAATGGTCACTACTTTCACAAGTTTTGCACCGCTTGGGATAGTACTTGTAGCAATGTTAGGAGTGGGTGTAGCAGAGCATTCAGGTTTTATTAATGCAGGATTAAAATCGATGCTTCAAGTAACCCCAAAGAAGCTTTTAACTCCAATGTTGATTTTGGTAGCTATCGTTTCACACACTGCAACAGACGCTGGTTACGTTTTAGTTATTCCTTTAGGCGGAATTATTTTCTATGCCGCCGGTCGTCACCCCATTGCGGGAATTGCAGCAGCTTTTGCCGGAGTTTCTGGAGGGTTTAGCGCCAACTTCGTGCCTTCAGGAATTGATCCATTATTGCAAGGATTTACACAATCTGCAGCAAGAATACTCGATCCAAATATTCAATTAAACCCACTAAATAACTGGTATTTTACTTCTGCCTCAACAATTCTAATTGTATTAATTGGATGGTATATAACCGACAGAATTGTAGAGCCTAGATTGAAGAAAGTTCCTGTAGTTGTTGAAGACGGCGAAGAAGTTGATATGGGAGCCCTTAACAAGAAAGAGAAAAAAGCTTTTTATGCGGCTTGTTTTGCAATGATTCTAGGTTTGGTTGGTCTTTTCCTTTGGGCAGCTCCAGCAGATTCAGCACTTCGTGATGCCGAGGGCGAAATTACTTCCTTCTCTGCACCTTTGATGCAGTCTATCGTACCCCTTATTTTTATTATTTTCTTGATTCCAGGTGTGGTCTACGGGATGATGGCAAAAACTTTCAAAAACTCAAAAGACATTATTGAAAGTATGACTAAATCAATGAGTGGAATGAGCTATTATATTGTAATGGCATTCTTTTGTGCATTGTTCATCGATGCTTTTGCCAAGTCTAACTTAGGTGCTTTATTGGCTTTAAAAGGCGCTTCCGGATTACAAGCTTTAAATATGCCTGCACAAATCACCATTGTAGGAATTATTGTCCTCACTGGTTTTGTAAATATCTTTATCGGATCGGCTTCAGCTAAATGGGCACTTATTGCTCCAATTATGGTTCCAATGCTAATGCAGTTAGGAATTTCACCAGACCTTACCCAAGCTTCATATCGTGTTGGAGATTCGGTATCTAATATTATCACACCATTAATGCCTTACTTCCCATTAGTGGTAGTTTATTGTCAGAAATACGTAAAAGGCACAGGTATCGGAACTCTAGTTTCTACCATGGTTCCGTATTCTATTGCGTTTTTCTTCTTATGGACAATATTCCTACTAATCTATTGGGCTTTAGGAATTCCATTAGGACTTCAAGCAAGCTACGACTATATAATTCAATAAATAGAAATACTATAAAAGCACAAAGCCTTCCAAGTAAAAGTTGGAAGGCTTTGTTTCTTTGTTTGAAGTTCAAGATTTAAACATCGAATTTGCTCGAATCTTCTTTCATTTTTCGAAGCATAGGCGAGCAACGATAACGGTCTTCACGATAGGTATTATAAAGCGAGTCCATTTTGTCAACACACCAGTCTATGCCTTTTTCATTTGCCCACTTCAGCAATCCTTTTGGGTAGTTCACTCCTTTAGTCATTGCATTATCAATATCCTCTGCGGAAGCAATATTCCAAAATAAGGCATCGGCAGCTTCATTTATAAGCATCACTAAAATTCTTTCAAAAACAGCTTCTGCAGAAACTTTATTCTCTGAAATAGTTTTCAAATCTTCTCTCACAGACATTTTTCCGTCTGTATAATCATAATATCCTTTTCCGCTTTTACGGCCTAAATATCCAGCTTCTGAAAACCTTTTTTGAGTAAATGAAGGTTTGTATCTAGGATCGTAATAGAATGCCTTAAATACGGTTTCAGTGACTATGTAGTTTACGTCGTTTCCAATGAAGTCCATCAATTCAAAAGGGCCCATTCTGAAACCGCCTACTTCTTTCATTGCTGAATCTATTTCCGTAAATGATGCGATTCCTTCTTCATAAATACGAAGTGCTTCACCGTAAAATGGACGTGCAACTCGGTTTACAATAAATCCTGGTGTGTCTTTGGCAACAGCAACAACTTTACCCCAATCTTTTATTGTTTTAACCGAAGTCTCTAACGTTTGTTTTGAAGTTTGAATAGATGGAATCACCTCAACTAACTTCATTAAAGGGGCAGGGTTAAAGAAGTGAATCCCAATACATCTCTCCGGTTTTTCTAACGACGCAGCTATGGATGCAACTGAAAGAGAAGAGGTATTTGTAGCTATTATACACTCTTCCGAAACAAACTTCTCAAGCGTAGAAAGCACCTTATTTTTAATTTCAAGATTTTCAATAATGGCTTCAATTACCATATCAGAATCTCTCAATTTCTTAAGCGTATCTACATATTCAATATTACTCTGAATTCTTTCTTTTTCTTTTTGATCAATCTTCCCTTTTTCAACCAATCGGCTCATTATCTTCTCCAAAGAAGATTCAGATTTCTCAAGCGCCTCGGGTTTTAGATCGTAAATTTTCACGAGACAACCAGCTGTGGCAGCTACTTGCGCTATTCCACTCCCCATTGTTCCAGCACCTATAATTGCTATTTTATTGATTGACGATTTTATATTTTTCAAATTATTGTATTTTAATTTTATTAAAAGCCCTTTTAATAGTTACTACAAATATCGAAATTAACTCGTTGTTTTATATATGCAACACATCGATTCTTTGAAGTTTAGTTCTAAATTAAGCCAAAGGAAACAGCGGCACTAAAATGTGTGTTTCTGAAGGAAATATACCTTCAAAACGTTTCCATATTACGAATTGAATGGCTACTACTTTCCTTTAAATTCAGGTTTTCTTTTATTGACAAAGGCGTTAACACCTTCTGCGTAATCTTCACTTTGTGCAGCTTCTATTTGAAGTTCACCTTCCATTTTTAATTGATTTTCTAAATCATTTGTCATAGCCTCATTTAACAAACGCTTTGTAAAGCCTAACGCTTTTGTAGGCATATTGGATAAAGTGGTTGCTATTTTATTCACTTCTTCTTCAAAATGATCTGCAGAAACAACTCTATAAACCATTCCTAATTTTTCAGCTTCTTGAGCCGAGACTTTATCGCCAAGCATCATTAAAGCTGAAGCTTTTTGAAAACCTATCAATCTTGGAAGAAAAAATGTCCCTCCACTATCTGGAACTAAACCAATTTTACTAAATGCTTGGATAAAACTCGCATTTTCTGAAGCAATCACAACATCACAGGCTAAAGCGATATTAGCTCCTGCACCTGCTGCTACACCATTCACAGCTGCGATAATTGGCTTTTCTATTTTTCGTATTTTAGAAATAATCGGGTTATAGTGCTCTTCAAGTATTTTTTTGAAACCCGGGTTTAACTCTGGTGAAGTCACCTCCTTTAGATCTTGTCCAGCACAAAAAGCTTTTCCACTTCCCGTAATTACAATTGCTCTAACTTCTGAATTTTTCTCGCATGCATCAAGTTCCTTTTGAAGCAAAAGCGCCATTTCTCTATTAAAACTATTAAAAACCTCAGGACGATTTAGCGTGAGATATGCAGTTTTACCTTTTATTTCTTTAATAATAGAAGCCATATTGTGTGTTTAAATAATGAATTTCTGATTGAAAGCAGAAAGATACTACTTTGTCGAAGTCCTTTTTTACAAAAATAGAAAGAGTTGTTGAAATCTGAAGTTTAATTCATTTTTAAGCGATAAAGGATACCTACTTTATTGTATCACCTCCGTTAAGATAATCATACAACTTTACAGTTATTTCAAATCGTTTTATCCATGCTAACCCCGTAGATATCCCTAGGATATCCCTAGTATATCCCCACTATACTTCCCATCCAAATTAGGAAATCTTTCTAACTGTCAGAATTTGTTCAGCATGACCAAAGGGTCCTTTCTCGTCATGAAGTACTGCAGTTGTCAAACCAATACCATCTTGTCCATATTGTTGATCAACTTCTAGGCCTAACCACGTTCCCTTCGGCAAGCGATAGAGGTGAATTTGCAAATCCACATTGGGGAACATATGAGTAAAAGGATTATCCTGTCTAACTACCACGCCATTCATGGTATCAACCATTCCCATAAGCTTCACAAAAGGACTTGTGGTTTCACCTTTAACCATTTCCAACTTATTTGTAATCCAAACCTTCCCTTTTCCTGGGCGACGTTCAACTACTTTAATATTTTTTGAAACCGACTCTATATAGCCACCATCCCAAAGTGACATCCCTGTCCAGTTAGGTAAGGTATTATGCGAAGGAATTGGCTTGTCTTCCAATCCAGCAACTTCTGAGGTATCTTCAGTAATCATCCTCCAAGTACGCGCAACGATACACGTTCTTCCCTTTGCTTCAAAAACCGATTCGAGCAGTTCGATGGTTCTTCCCGGGCGGATACATCGGGTGGTAATTTGAAAGTCGTCCAAATGAATCATTCCCA
>DATGMT010000143.1:0-34809 GCA_035307265.1 Aequorivita sp. | reverse complement strand
TTGGAACGATGCTTTCGTGCTCCATTTTGAAGACCATCGGTTTTTTATTTCAATATTCATGTCGCGGAAATAACGCTTTCCATTTCCAATGAACTTAATGTCGTAGGTTTGTTCAGCCATATTATATTCGCCGTCTAATCCTGCCCAATAAGAGAAGTTTCCAGCAAGTTTTGTCCCTACTTTACCAAGAGCAGACTCTCTGTCGAAAGAATAGTACACGTCTACTTGGGCACCTACTTCTCCAGCGCGTTTTTCAAATTCGTCAAATAACAATCGGGGTTGTGAATTATACACGTATATGTTTGATAGCATATAATCGTGTTGTTTTGTGATTGCAGGAACATAGTTGACTAATTGCTCATTGTATTCGTTTCCTTCTGCATATCTATCTGAATAAAAACTGAAGTTTTCAAGTCTTCTGAAGGTAGTGCTTATTCCAAGCCCTTTTTGTGCATAGCCCATATTGACAAGTAATGCAGTTCCGTCAAAAAGTTGAGGAGAACTAACAATTTTATCGTTTATTAGAACGTCTGGGTCTTTTGCAATAGCTTCAACACCTCCGTAAAAGTTGTTTATTACAAAGTCTAATCGTCCACCATATGCATTTACGGTGGTTGGAATGCTATCATTACCTCCATTTGACTGATGTCTTCCTACATAGCTAGCTCCAAATCTTAAGTCGACTGCATCAATTTTCATTAACTGACTTAAATCTAAATTTGCATCTAGTCCTTGAATAGTACCTTCGGAAACATCAAATCCATTTCTAGTCTGTCCGAAAACTCCTGTAAGGTCAAAAGTAGAAGTTGGGTTAAATTTAACTCGAACCCCTTTCATGGCGTTGTTAATTCCAAGTTGTCTGTCTTCCCATGTGCGAAGAATTAGACCACTCCCGAATTGTTCATAAAAGTATCCAGCCGTTACGTCTAGCGTTTCATTTTTAAAATTTAAATAATATGTGCCAATTCCATTTTGACCATCCCAAGTAGGGGAATATCCGGAAAGAGCCATAGGAAGGTAAGATTCATACTGAAGTCCAGCGGTAAAATTACCTAAGCTATAGTTTAGCTGAAAATAGTTGTTTGATCTAAACTGCTCATCTGGTGCAGGGAAGTCAAATTTCTCATCATCTAAAAGCCATTGTGAGTTTGATTCTAGGCCACCAAAAAAGTAGCCAGTTTCTTGTGAAAAGCCGAAAGCGCCGATAAGCATAAAGGCGCCAAAAATTAGTTTTTTCATTAGGTGAGTTTGGTTGTGCAACAATTAGTTCGAGAATTCTTTAACTTTCTCATATAGTTCATATTCAGCGCCTGGGCTGTATCCAGAATGGCGATAAACAATCTTGTTGTCTTTAATTAATAAGGTTAGTGGAACAGTTGCAGCACCAAGAGCACGTTTAAAATCATTATTGGTGTCTAGCAAAATGGTGTAATCCCAGCCTTTTCCATTGATAAGTGGTTTTACTCTTTTAACGGTGCGGCTATCATCTACAGAAACAGCAAAGAGTTCAACATTGGTTTCGTCTTGCCAGTCAGGATAAATCTCGCTAATTGCATCAAGCTCCTTTAAACATGGCACACACCAGGTAGCCCAAAGAGAGACGATTGTAACCTTGCCATCTTTTGCAAGATCCTGTGAATTAAATGATTTGCCATCAATAGTTTTTAAATCGATATTTGGTAATTCGTTTTGAGAAAAAACACCAAAAGAAACCAAGAAAAGTAAAACGGGAATAATTTTTTTCATAGGGATTAAAGTTTGTCTATTTTTATTGATATAGCAATATTAGGTTTTTTTTAATAAAGTAGGTGGAGCCGAAGTGGAAATTTGTTCATTTAACACATTTAAGAAATCCGTGTTTTATATTTAAGTTATATTTACCCTCTTTATTTTAAAAACCTAATCTATGAAGTTTACTATTAAATCTTTATTTCTTTTTGCCGTATTGGCTGTTGTTTCTTGTAGTAAAAAAGAAGATCCAATTGAAATACAATCTGCTCCACTAACGCTTACTCTTAAAAGTGATATTGGCACTAATGAACTTGAAGCGGTAGCAGTAAACACTACAGTGGTGTTTACCGTAGAAGGCAGTGATGGACAAGACTATACAAATACTGCTCAGTTGTTTGTTAATGATGCAGAAATCCCTGGAGCATCTTATGAATTTACTCAAACAGGACAGTTTACAGTAAAAGCTGTTTATGACGATATTGTGAGTAATAGACTAAGTTTCGAAGTCCTTGAGCCTACCGAAAGAGTTTTAACGATAGATGCGCCAAAAGCCCTTCGCAATCAAACAATTACTTTTAGTTTGCTGGACGACCAAGGAAATGATACAGCAAGCGAAGCAACCTTCTTTGTAAATGGTGATGCGATTTCTGGAAATACTTTTTCGTCTGCTACACCAAATGAATTTGAAGTGACAGCATCTTATGAAGCTAATGATGAAACTTTCACAACTCCAGCTAGAACATTTGAGGTTTTTATTCCGAAGAGAAAAGTTGTGGTTGAAGATTACACCGGAACTTGGTGTGGATTCTGCCCAGGAGTTGCTGTGGCAATTGAAGAATTGAGAGCTGTTACTAGTGATGTTGCAATTGTAGCTATACATAAAGAATCTGGTGGAGTTCCTGATCCATTAAACTTCCCTAGAATAGGAGAGTTGCAGGCTATGTTTGATGTTGATAATGGATTCCCAAAAGCAAGAATTAATAGAAATGTTAATTGGCCACGTCCTTATGCATTGGAAGAAGTGACTTCAATGGCTGGAACAAATACAGATATTTCAATAGCTATTAATTCTGAGTTGAATGGAGCTAACCTATCAGTTGATGTAAAGGTGATTTATGAAAATGGATCTACTTCAGGTGATAAGTTGGTTGTTTACTTAGTAGAAAATGGTGTTGTAGCACCTCAGGCTAATTATTATGATCAAACTCCAGGTCACCCTTATGAAGGTTTAGGTAATCCTATCGAAAATTATGTTCACAATGACGGACTAAGAAATTCGCTTTCTGATCTTTTTGGAGATGCGATTCCAAATACACCTGCGTTTGAAGTGTTTTCGAAAAACTACACATTCACAGTTCCTTCTAACTATGTTGGTGAAAACCTTGGATTTGTTGTAATGGTTGTAGACTCTGAAAATAACGCTAAGAATGCTCAGTACTCTAACATTAATGAAAATAAGAACTACGAATAGAAATAGTTTTTATTAGAAAAGTAAAAGCCCGTTTTGAATTTTCAAGACGGGCTTTTTTTATTAGGAATTAGATTTGATTATCCAAGAAACGGATATCTGTAATCTATAGGAGAAACGAAAGTTTCTTTTACCATTCTTGGTGAAACCCAACGGTAAAGGTTTAGTTTACTTCCCGCTTTGTCATTGGTTCCGCTTGCTCGAGCACCACCAAAAGGTTGTTGCCCAACTACAGCTCCTGTTGGCTTGTCGTTGATATAGAAGTTGCCAGCAGCATTTTCAAGAGCAACTACAGCTTCTTCAAGTGCATAACGGTCTTCGCTAAATACAGCGCCTGTAAGTGCATATTCGCTTGTTCCATCAACTAACTCAAGAGTTTCCGCCCATTTGTCGTCTTCAAAAACATATACAGTTAAAACAGGTCCGAAAAGTTCGGTACACATAGTAGTATAGTTAGGGTCTTCAGTTACGATAACAGTTGGTTCTACAAAGTAGCCTTCGCTTTTGTCGTATCCACCTCCAGCAATAATCTCTACGTTTTTGTCTTCTTTAGCGCGATCTATGTATCCAGCTAATTTGTCAAATGAACTTTCGTTGATTACTGCAGTAATAAAATTACTCATGTCTTCAGGAGAGCCCATCTTGAATGATTTGATGTCTTCTATTAGATGTTTTTTCACATCGTTCCAAATGCTTTCAGAAATATAGCAACGGCTAGCTGCACTACATTTTTGTCCTTGGAATTCGAAAGCTCCTCGCGACATAGCAGTAGCAACTTGTTTTGGGTTTGCAGTTTTGTGAGCAACAATAAAGTCTTTTCCTCCTGTTTCACCTACAATGCGTGGATAGGTTTTGTATTTAGAAATGTTATCTCCAATTTTTTTCCATATCCCTTGGAACACACCTGTAGAACCAGTGAAGTGAACTCCTGCAAAATCTGGACTAGCCATCAAAGTATCAGAAATCATGGCTGGATCACCCATAACCATATTGATAACTCCCGCTGGTACTCCTGCTTCACGGAATACGTCTAGAATAACTTTTGCAGAATATACTTGGGTTGCACTCGGCTTCCATACAACCACGTTACCCATTAACGCAGCACTTGCAGGAAGGTTACCAGCAATAGCAGTAAAGTTAAAAGGAGTAATTGCATAAACAAAACCTTCCAGCGGACGGTACTCTATGCGGTTCCAAGCATCTGACGTTGATTCTGGTTGCTCTGAATAGATCTCAGTCATAAACTGAACGTTGAATCTTAAGAAATCTATCAGTTCACAAGCCGAATCAATTTCTGCTTGATATATATTTTTAGATTGACCTAACATTGTAGCCGCATTAATTTTAGCTCTATAAGGTCCTGCTAATAGTTCTGCAGCACGAAGAAAAATTCCAGCTCGTTGTTGCCATGGCATACGAGCCCATTTTTTTCTTGCTTCCAATGCGCTTTCAATAGCGTCTTCAACGTGTTTTTTTGTTGCTTTATGATAGGTCCCCAACACGTGCTTGTGATCGTGAGGAGGATTCATGGTTGAAGTGTCCTCGGTCTTTACTTCTTTTCCGTTGATGTAAAGAGGAACCTCCACCTTACTATTGTACATTTTTTTGTACATATCAAGAACCTCTTTTCGCTCATTAGAACCAGGAGCATAACTCTTTACTGGCTCATTAACGGCGACAGGTACTTCAAAAAATCCATTTCCCATAACTATAATTTATTTATCATTATTAAAGAGTGCAAAGGTACAAAATTTTAACGGTCAGAGGATAGTCAAGATAAGCCGTTTTGGGATTCTGATTTTTTTAATTTTGAATGCTTTTGAAGTAAAATCATCAGCTATTCAGTAATTTTACTCTATTCATATAAATGAAGCAAACCGTATTGAATACTTTAAACTATGTGTACTCTTACTTTTATCCCTAAGTCTAACACCGACTTTATTCTAACTTCAAATAGAGATGAAGCTCCTGATCGGAACACTTTTCCTCCTAAAACTTACGAAGAAGAGGGGGTTCGAATTCTGTATCCTAAGGACGCTGTTGCTGGAGGTACGTGGATTGGTTGTAGTGAAAAAAAACGCGTGATTTCAATTATGAATGGCGGGTTTGTGGCGCATAAAAGAAAAGCTTCATATAGAAAAAGCAGGGGCCTTGTTGTAAAGGATTTACTAACAACTGAAAATGTAGTTGATAAAGTACAGGGATATAACTTTGAAGGAATAGAACCTTTCACTATTGTAATTATTGATTGGAATGAAGGGCTCAGGTTGTTCCAGTTGGTTTGGGATGAAGAAAAAGTTCATTTTACCCAAAAAGAAAATAAGCCAGTAATTTGGTCGTCTTCTCCTTTGTATCCTTCAGAATTAAAGTCTAAAAGAGAAAAATGGTTTACAGATTTTTTAGAAGAAACACCAAATCCAACTTCAGCTGATTTGATATTTTTTCATAAGAATGCAGGAGGCGGAAATACTGAAAGTGATTTGATAATCGATCGTGGATATGTGAAAACAAAGAGTATTACGCAAATTATTAAAAATGCCAAAAGCGTTCAGATGCTCTACGAAGATTTAGAATCTACAGAAATTTATAACTCTTTACTGGAACTTTAAGATAGACAAAATTCAGCGTTTAGTTGAAACAAAGGGATTGGTACTTTGAATTCTTCTTTAGTGTTAAAGTTTATCAATACGTAATATCCCTCCATAGCTCCAATAGGTGAATTCAAAAGACAGCCACTTGTGTAAAAGTGTTTTTCTCCAGGTGTTAGAATGGGCTTTTTGCCAACAACACCTTCTCCTTGTACGATAGTTGTATGGTTTAATGAGTCCTTAATGTTCCAATAACGTGAAATCAATTGTACGGTGTCTTTACTCTGATTTTCGATTTTAATTGCATACGAAAATGCAAATTGTGTTTTATTTCCCTTGGTAAAATTGCCTTTATACTGAGTGATTACCGAAATCTTGATTCCTTGAGTTACTTGCTGTACCATTTATGAAGACATTATAATCCTTACTATCACAAAAATTTTGTTGTTGATAAAATCAATAATAGTGGTTAAAAATAAGAATTTATTCTACTTAACTCAATTTTGTTTGATTTTATAATTGAAAATAATATGCTTTTTAGGTCTTAGAAATCTTCATGTTGAAGCTTTTGCCTCACGCTATAAAATATAATGAGTCATTAAAACATGGTTCAATGACTCATTAATTAATCTGTGATTTACTTATTTACGAATCACCTTTATCACTTTTTCGGAGTTGTTTGAAAGCACTTTCATAAAGTACATTCCTTGTGCAAATGTTTCTGTGCTAATTTCGAACTTCATCTTTTTGGGTTTAACCTCCTTAATGATTTGTCCGAAGGTGTTATAGAAAATAACATGATCGACTAATTCGCTAGACTGTATATTTAAAATATTGTCTGTAGGGTTTGGAAATACTTTAATAGTTTCTTCTTTCCCTATTGTTTCGTTTGATAGAGATGATTCTCCTTCAACAGCAATATTGTTTAAAACTACTTCTTTTCCTTCTTCAAAAAACATATCAGTACCTTCAAATCGCATTCGAACTGTGAAGTCTGAATTGTTGTTAGCTTCTGGGACGTTTGAAAAATCAAATAGTTTCACCTCGTAATTATCAGAAATGCTTTCAGTTGGATTTGCTAAGTTGGCTGTTGTCCACTCTGTGCCATTCCAATAATCTATTAATAAGGTGTGTGCAGCTCCGTCTGTGCTTACTGCAAATGAAAGTTTGATGTTATTGTAATCTATTGTTGGAATATGAAACTCAACAATGTTTTCCATGTCACCCGATTTAAAAGGCTGCTTTATTTGGATGCCTTTCATGATATCGGACGAATACGGAATTTCATCATTCGCTTCTGGACGATAGTTTAAAGGAGTTGGTGCATTTTTACGTTCAAAAGATGCTTTTCTCCAATCTGGATGGGTATTTGTGAAAGGGTAACCATCTAAACAAGAAGTGTAAGTAATGGATGAGTTTTGCGTATTGTTAGTATATGTTGCATCTAAGAACTCTAGTGGAGTGTCGTTTGGTATATTACTGTCCATCAACCAGAAATAGATAACCTCAGGAGGTGTTGCTCCTGCTTCAAAATTTGCTTGAATTTGCATGTCTCCAGTAGGGGTTATTTCTAATATTGGATTGGTTCCGCTAACACTTCCGCTCCAATGAGAAAACTCATAACCAGGTAGTGCTATTGCTTCCAAGACAATAGGAATATTTTGAAAGTATTTTCCTGTCCAAGGGTATGGATTTTCAGGTACACCAGGTGTTGACGAGTCAATGGTGATAGTGCTTATTTTGATTTTTCCACTTTCGGTATTAGACACATTTAAATCAAGATCCACCACGTTTGGAATAGAAAAATAATCTTTTATTTGATTTCGTTGTGCAGTAGGACGTGTTGTTCCCCAATCTAATAAGTTTACTTTTTCAGAAGAGTTATAAAAATCGCTTCTTGGATGTCGGTTTGTGTTTTCTGCTAAATAGGGTTCAACTTCATCAAAGGTTTCGTTTACGATATTATTAAAATAGGTTGTAGTAAATACAGTGTTTAAAACATCAGCAAAGCGATTAACAAATTTATTTTTAAAATTTTCATTGACTAAAAGGTTTCCTAATAGCACGTTGTTATCTGACCCACTCGTTGTGTCTGAGTAGAATTCTAACCAATTGATGTGATCTTTTAATGAAGCTTCGAAATCTTGAACAGATAATCGCCATTTTCCGTCGCCATATCCACTGTTTACAGGGGTTCTAACCTTCCAAAATGCTCTTTCGTAGCTGTCGTTACATGCGAATATTTCCATTACAAAATGGTCTATAAAAGAATCCATGTCTAATAAATCGGAAGCTTGATTATACTGAGTTTCATTTGACATATCATTGTCAATTATGAAATCACGCATAGCAATATAATCTTGGTAATCATCATCGTTTCCTTCGTCAAGTTCACAGTTAACACCTTTACAGTCTACAATAACAACATTGTCGTTATCTAAGTCGAAGTTTAAGGCGTAATGGTGGTCGTCTATTCGGTCTCAAACAGCGTTAAGTCCCCAATATTCACCGTTTATAAAGTGAATGACAGGTTGGATTCTTGTTAGTCCGTTGAAAATGGGTTGCATTGCTCTAGTAAAAACCACGTCATATGAAACGGGTCCACCTGAACCATCTCCACGAAGCATAATGCGTTTAAATTCGTTGTTGTTAGGAACGGGAGCATCTGGGATAGTGTTTTGAAAAAGGTTGTGTTCAAAAACACTCGAGTCGTCATATTCGCTTCTTGCGTAAAATCTAAGGTTTTTTATAGCTCTTTTTCTCGAATTATTACCGTGTATTCTAAGTCCAGCATTTTGGTTCAAGACAGAGTTTAGTTCGCTCCCTGTTGATTCAAAGATTTCTAAATTAACAGGATATTCTGCGCTTCTACCTCTTCGCCAATAGTTATTCCAATTTGGTCTATAGGATTGAGTGTTGTTTGGGTTTTCTGCTCTCCAGGTGTCAAAGTCAATTCCGGAAGTGTAAATTCCTTCATTATATCCAAATAGCAAGTTTTCCTGAATTTGTAATGAAAGAACAGGTATGTTGTATGGGTTGCCACTGCTCCAAACAAAGAATGTTCTTGTTGATATCTTTGAAGGTATTCCATCAACATAAGCTCGAGCCTTAATGATGGTGGCTTTTCGAACCGAATTTTCTGGAATATATATAGGGTCTTGATTCGTGTTTTTTATTGTTACTTGATCGGGTTCAGCAGAGCGATCGTAAACATTAATAGCTTGAGTATAGAGAGAGGAAGTGTAGCTAGCTGTTAACATAGGACCAAAGGGATCACCAACATCAACAGGATATACATTTTTATAATTATAATCTGTGCTTGTTAGGTTGTCTATTAGTGGTTCTGACCCATCAGTTGTATAAACAATCACAGCGTTAGGGTTAGAATGTGAAATAGTTAAATCAAAGGAGCTAGTGTATAGTCCAGACTGTTGTGAAAAAACAGGTGGTGTTAATAATTCTGTAAGTCCTGTTCCTGTGTTTGAAGCGTTCGGGGTACTTGTGTAAAAGTAAAACCAAGAGCCTGTGCCGTAGGGTTGTCTTCTATAAGACACATCTGGATCTAAAGCCACGGCGGGTGATTCATCTATCAAAACACCTTGTGGGTTAGTGATAGTAATGGCTTCTCCACCAGAGCTAATCTTAAAATTAGTGTGTAGTGGTTGTCCAGCTATGGTTCGATCTTTATCTGAAGCCCAAACAAGTAAGTAAGCGTTGGGTTGTAAAGTGAGCGAAGGAAATACCCATTTAAACGGAGCAGCTGTATCATCAGATAGCCCGAATCCTTGTAGATTAACAGGAGTGCTGCCGTAGTTGTAGAGTTCTACCCAGTCGCTAAAGTCGCCGTCTTCATCAGAAATTGCTGTATTGTTCGAAGCCATAACTTCGTTTATAGCTATTTCTTGGGCTTGTGAAATGGTTGAAGAAAAAGCAAATAAGATAATTGAGAATACCAAAATCCCCAAGTTGTTAATTTTTTTTATGAGAAATAATTTAAATTATGTAATCCGTGAATATCTAGCTAAACTATATTGTGTTAAGTGTATGTAAAATGCTTTTACATTCAATTAAGGTTAGCTTCTGTGAAGAGGGGTTGTAAAAATAATTAAAAATAAGTTTATTTGTTGAATAAAATCTTTTTTTAATCGAGTAAAATATCTTGATTGATTATTGTCCTAGACTGATGAGCTTTAATTTATAGAAGATTTATTGTGCTTTGGAGATAAAGAATGTTGGGTGTGGTGTTGTAGAAAGCAAAAGTTTATTGTTTTAATACAGGGCTACACTACCTGTTACAAATAGGATCAGTGCAATTATAAACCCTGTGTTAAAAGTAAAGCTTAAAAATACAAACTTTATAAATGTATGCATGCGGCTTTGTTCGTAAAACCTCTTAAGGGCAAAATAAAAATAGATTAATGTGATTAGGAAAATAATAGGCCAATTGAGGATGCTGCTTCTGAAAATTATTTCTGGTATCGAAATAAGTAACTTAAGTAAAAAAGCAAAACTAAAAATATGGAAAATGAAAATCATGTGTTCCATATAAGTATATCTTTTCTTTGAATAAACTAACCAAAAGAATATTGCAAAGAACGGGGTGAAGAAAAACAGGAAAAAAGGTATTTTGTTGTTTAGATATTCGGTGAACGCGTCTGTGTCATCGTATATCTTTTTTAGAGCTATCATTCTTGCGTAGATCCATCGATTTTTAAAAGAGTTTATATGCTGAAGTTTTCCTAAAGCTTCTGCTGGGCTTGCAGATGGATATCTATAATGGTAACCAAGATACATAGAGCTTCTTTCAACTTGGTTTTCTATATATGGTAAGGAGTTCAAAAAGTCTTCAGAATAATAATTAGGAATATCTAGCTTTTTGGCAAGTAGGGAATCGCCTTTTAAAGATGAAATAAATATATCTGGTGGAAATGTTGATGGCTTTTGGTCTGTTTCTATTTGACTTTTGGAGGTGCTAATTTTATAGACGGCCTCTTGTTCTGTTTCGTCAGTAAAACTTATAAGACCTTTTAGTATAAAGTAAATGATAGAAACGCTTAAGAAAAACCGAAATGGATTGGCGTATTTTAAGCGTTGCCCTTCGGTGTAATTCTTTGTAATTCGTCCTGGATGGAATAGTAAGTCTCTTAATGTATGCCGTAATCGAGAATCGTAGACCAATATGCTGCCAACGAATTCTGAAATAAAGTCGATTACAGAAAGTTGTTTTTTGCTGTTTATTTGTGAGCAATAAGGACAATAAACGTCGCTCTTGTCCAAAGGATGTTTGCAATTCAAGCATTCTGTGCCTCGATGCCGAATTGACTTCCTGTTTCTAGATGCTTTACTCTTGCATTTCATCTTCAAAAAAAAGAGAGGGATATTAGAAAAGTTGAAGATAAGCTTTTAGAAAGTATTTTAGAGTCAAGCTGCAATCTACGTCAAATCAATTGTTGTTAATATTTCTAGAATTTGCACTTCCGTAACCTATAATTCTGTCATATCGAGCTCCTAAATCTCTGAAGTAAACTAAGACACTGTAATCGTTTTCGGTTTGCCAGAAATTTCCGCTAATTGCCCCCGGTTCTATGCTTCCGTCTCTATTTACTATAACGTATTTGTAGTTGTAGAATCCTTGTTTGAACAAACGAGTGTTTCGATAAGTGTCTGATGTTTGGTCATATTGCATATAGGTGCTTCCGTCTATCGTCCAATTATTGAAACTTCCATACACATGTATTTCTTTATCGTCTAAATCTTCAAAATACTGAAGGTTGAAGTGCATTCGAACGTATTCCGATTCAATGTTTTGGTTTTGAGCATCTACGTTTCTAACCACAAAACTTCCGTTTATATCAGGATTATATGTGTATGGTCTGTTGAATCTAGACATGTCCGTAAAAAGATAATTCTCATAGAGATCGGTTAAATTTATAGAACGAATTCCGTTTGAAGCAGAACGAACGTCTTTATTGTCGAATGCTAAAAACTCATTGCCGCCATCAAAAGCTGCTTCCTTGTCGTATTTGTAAATTAATTCATTCCCCATAGTGTATTGAGGTACTAAATCTGTAATAGCAGTCTTGAGGTTTCCGTTTTGTATAACAAGTGTTTTGACGGTTTGCTTTGGGTTTACAAGTAATAAGCTTGGAGAATTCACACTAAATTGTACAACTTGTTTTTCATTAATAACTCTAAGGTCTCGAGCGCGCTTTATTTCAACACCAACCGAGGCGATACTTTCAATAACCATAAATTTACGGGTGAAAAGAAGTTCTCCATCTCTGTCATATATACTGAGTAGGTAGTTTCCGCTTTTTTTGATTGAACGGGTATCTCTATTTGGAATGGTAAGTGTGTAATGCGAATATATTTGAAGTGTATTTAATGAGTTTTCATAAGATGAAATTCTAATATCATCAAAACCATCTAAAAATTCGCTTTGAGATAAATCGCTAGGAGACCAATCAAAATTATGATGGGAGATCTTGTAATAAAAATCTTCTTCTCTTCCGTTTAGCGCATCGAATGAAAGGTGAAGTTGTTCACCTAACTTTATTATTGGAAGTTGGCTAAACTCGGTTGATCCTCGGAATTGAACAGTGCTAATATATGATGGCTCTATCTTTTCTTGGATTTGAGAAAATGAAGAGTATGTAATTAAAAGAGTGAAAATGAAAGCTGTAAATAATTTCGACATGTTTAAATTTTAAAAAGCTAAGATAAACAAATTTTGTGCCTGTGTGATTTGCTATATGTGGAATTTTAAATCAAACTTAAAGTGAAAGTAAATGCTGAAGTTTCATGATGCTTAAAATCACTTCCTTCTAGAAATGTAGCTTTTTAAAGGATTAGACTCTGTGAGTAAATACTGAGAACTATATAAAATCTAAACTTTCTCATAAATTATGTTAATTGGATTTGTGAATAATTTTGTTGAAAATTAATTTTATATGAAAAGATACTTCTTCATTGTTGTTGTTTTATTATGAATCCAATATTAATATTGAGGTTGTGAGACCTTGATAAAGAGATGAATCGCTAGTTGTAAAAATTATACTTTTTTGTTGGGCAATGGTGCTTTTAATTTATAAATTTGCACGCCCTTATTTTGGCGGCATAAGAAGTCAAGATATTAAAAGGGTGTTAAAAAGACATTATTAATATCCATAAGTATGTCCAAAGACATTAAGATTAAAAAAGGTCTTACCATCAATCTAAAGGGTGAAGCGGAGAAAGTGATTTCCAATGCGCCTCGATCCAGAACTTTTGTCATAAGACCTGCCGACTTCCATTTAATTACACCAAAAATGGTTTTGAAAGAAGGTGGAAAGCTCCAAGTTGGTGATACTATCTTCTATTCAAAAGAAAGCGAAGCGATTAAGTTTGTTTCGCCAGTGAGTGGAACTCTCACCGCAATTGAGCGTGGAGCAAGACGTGTAATAACTAGGCTTGTTATTGAAGCGGATTCGCAAGATACTTATAAAGATTTTGGTGTTTTAAACCCAGAATCAGCAAGTGCAGAAGCAATCAAAGATAGATTGTTGGAGTCTGGATGTTGGCCTTTTATTATGCAGCGTCCATATGCTGTAATTGCAGGTGTTAATACAGTTCCTAGAGATATCTTTATTTCTGCTCATAGTACAGCGCCTTTGGCAAATGACTATGATTTTTCACTTCGAGGGAAAGAAAAAGAAATACAGGCTGCTCTAACTGCTTTAAGTAAGTTGACTGAAGGGCAAGTTCATGTAGGGATTGGAAAAGGAAGCGATTCGCCTTTTAAAGGAATGAAAGATATTACTCTACATAATGTATCTGGTCCACATCCTTCTGGAAATGTGGGAACTCAAATCAATAAAATCGGTCCTGTTAATAAAGGAGAGGTTGTTTGGACAGTT
Source organism: Aequorivita sp. (assembly GCA_035307265.1). GTDB lineage: Bacteria > Bacteroidota > Bacteroidia > Flavobacteriales > Flavobacteriaceae > Aequorivita. The sequence goes on along the minus strand of DATGMT010000143.1, from coordinate 21,127 downwards.
TCTGCTCCCGACCTCGTTATTATAGGTGAGCTATTGTTAACTGGAAAGTATAACCCAGAGAGAATAGTTGCGCTTTCAGGTTCAGAAGTGACTGCCCCTAAATATTATAAAACACGTATTGGCGCTGAGGTGTCGACGTTTGTTTACGATTCAGGATTGAATGGTGAAAACGTACGTGTTATTAGTGGCGATGTGTTAACAGGAACTGCTATTTCTCCAAAAGGACACCTAGGGTTCTACAGTAATACTGTAACTGTTATTCCTGAAGGTGATGATTATGAGTTTTTTGGATGGAATAAACCAGTGTTTAATAAAATATCAATTTCTAGAGCATTGACCTTTTCTTGGTTGACGCCTAATAAGAAATATGATTTAAACACCAATACAAATGGAGAGCATCGTGCTTTTGTTGTAACTGGTGGATATGAGCAAGTGTTTCCTTTGGATATGTATCCATTGCAGATGCTAAAGTCTTGTATGGTTAAAGATTTAGACGAAATGGAAGCTCTTGGAATGTATGAAGTAGCTCCTGAAGATTTTGCACTAACAGAATTTGTTTGTGTGAGCAAGCAGCCTCATCAACAAATTATCAGGGAAGGTCTTGATTTAATGTATAAAGAAATAGGATAACCGCTATGGGATTGAAACAGAATTTACATAAGCTTAAAGAAAAATATGCGGGCACAAAAATGTCTCCGGCGTTTAATGCCTTACATACATTTTTGTATTTACCGAATGAAACAACGAGTTCAGGATCGCACGTTCGAGTTGCAGATGACTTAAAGCGAACCATGAATACTGTAATCATGGCGCTTATTCCTTGTTTGATATTTGGAATATTTAATGCCGGTTATCAGCATTATGCAGCTATCGATAATACACTTCGTGATGCTCCACTACAAAACTTTTTTACTTGGGATAACTTGGTTCTAGGTCTGTGGACTGTATTACCATTAGTTATTGTTTCGTATGGAGTGGGCCTACTTATAGAGTTTATTTTTGCAGTAATCAATAAACACGAAGTAGAAGAAGGATACTTGGTTACAGGTATGCTTGTTCCTCTTATTGTGCCAATTGATATTCCACTATGGATGCTAGCTCTTGCAGTAGCCTTTGGTGTGGTAATTGGAAAAGAAGTGTTTGGAGGAACAGGAATGAATATTCTTAACCCTGCACTTACTATTCGTGCGTTTTTATTCTTTGCATATCCAACATGGATGAGTGGGGATAAAGTTTGGGTTCATGGAGCACAAGCTATGGCGGGTCAACCAGATGCTATTTCTGGAGAAACTATCTTGGGAAGTTTAGCCCAAAACCACGAAGTAGCTTATAGTATTTCCGATATGTTCTGGGGCTTTATCCCTGGGTCTGTTGGTGAAACTTCAACCTTCTTAATACTATTAGGTGGATTATTCCTAATCTTCACCAAGATTGGAAGCTGGAGAATTATGCTGTCGTCTGTAATAGGGGCGCTTACTATGGGATTCATTTTTAACGCTGTTGTAAATGCAGGTTGGATTCAGTCTACTAGTAGCTTCTATAGTTTGATGAATGAACCATTTTGGCACCACTTGTTATTTGGTGGAATAGCCTTTGGGATTGTTTATATGGCTACTGATCCAGTTACTGCAACACAAACCAATAAAGGAAAATGGTATTATGGATTCTTAATTGGGTTTATTTCAATCCTGATTAGGGTTTTCAACCCAGCATATCCAGAGGGAGTGATGTTAGCTATTTTGCTAATGAACGTCTTTGCACCTACAATTGATCATTATGTAGTGCGCGGAAATATTAAAAAGAGAATGAAACGAATAAAAGTTAAAACTGCATAGAAATGTCAAAATTAACCGATAAGAATTCGTACACCATACTGTTTTCTGTTGTTATGGTATTGGTTGTTGGTAGTCTTTTGGCTGGAATAGCACAAGGACTTCGAAGCAAAATTGCTGAAAACGAACGCTTCGAAAAGCAACAGAACATCCTCTATACAATGGGGGTGGATAATAACCAAGGAACTAGTGATATTTCTTTTATCCCTGCAAATGAGGTAGAGGCTGAATTCAATAAATATATTGTCCACCAATATGTTATTCAGGGAGAAACAGTTACTGAAGATCCTGATGCATATCTAATAGATGTTAAGCAGGAGGAATCTTTAGCTAAGAAAGATAAAAATTACCAAAGAAGACTTCCACTGTTTGTTGGAGAGAAGGATGGTAAAAAACTATACATTGTTCCAATGAGAGGTAAAGGGCTTTGGGATGCTGTTTGGGGATTCATGGCGCTTGATCAAGACTTCGTAATTCAAGGAGTTTTCTTTGATCACGCTGGTGAAACTCCAGGACTTGGAGCTAATATTAAAGAACGTTACTTTATGGACCCTTTCAAAGGGGAACAAGTAATGAAGAATGGAGTTTATGTTGGAGTTGATGTTGCAAAAGGAAATAACGATCCATCAAACGAAAGAAAAGACGACCAAAAAGTTGATGCTTTAGCTGGTGCAACTATTACTGGTGATGGTATTGCAGCTATGATTAAGAAGGACGTGGCAATGTACATTCCTCATTTGAAAAATTTAAACAAAGAACTATAGTATGGCACTTTTATCAAGAAAAGATAGTAAGTTAATATTAGACCCGTTAACGGATGACAACCCAATTACTATTCAAGTTTTAGGGATTTGTTCAGCACTAGCAATTACCGCTCAGTTAAAAGCGTCGATTGTAATGGCAGTATCAGTTATAGCTGTTATGGCCATTGGGAACGTGGTGATTTCTTTAATGAGAAACATCATACCAAGTAAGATTAGAATTATTGTTCAGTTAATTGTAGTTGCTTCTTTGGTGATTATGGTTGACCAAGTTTTGAAAGCATACGCCTACGAACTGAGTAAACAACTTTCCGTATTTATCGGATTAATTATTACCAACTGTATTATTATGGGGCGATTTGAAGCCTTTGCTCTTGGTAACAATCCATGGCGTTCTCTTTTAGACGGTATTGGAAACGCAGCAGGATACGGATTAATTCTAGTAATTGTTGGTTTCTTTAGAGAGTTGCTAGGTTCTGGTACTCTTTTAGGATATAAAGTTCTTGGTGATCCAATCGAAAAAACTGGACTTTATGCGTTAGGATATGAAAACAACGGTTTTATGTTGTTATCTCCAATGGCACTTATTGTAATTGGAATTATTATCTGGGTCCAGCGAACAAGAAACAAAGACCTTATTGAAGAATAACAAAATTATCAGAAACAATTTGTGGCGATATTACTTAACTGCAATTTATTCTGTAAACTGAATACTCATAACAAATGGAACATATAGAGTTATTTTTTAAATCGATATTTATTGACAACATGATATTTGCCACTTTCCTAGGAATGTGTTCTTATCTTGCTGTTTCTAAAAAAGTAGCGACCGCTGTTGGTCTTGGTGCTGCTGTTATTTTCGTGTTAACAGTTACTGTGCCTTTAAACTGGCTGCTTGACCAGTATTTACTAAAGGACGGAGCTCTGGTTTGGTTAGGCCCCGAATATGCTGACTATAACTTAGGATTCCTTTCATTTATTCTTTTCATTGCTACCATTGCTACAATGGTGCAATTAGTTGAAATCGTAGTTGAGAAATTCTCTCCTTCTCTATATAATTCTTTGGGGATTTTCCTTCCACTTATTGCTGTAAACTGTGCAATTTTAGGAGGATCATTATTCATGCAGTCTAGAGAAATTGAAACATTTGGACTTGCTCTTAACTACGGGTTTAGTTCTGGAATTGGATGGTTTTTAGCAATTCTTGCTATTGCTGCAATCCGTGAAAAAATACGTTATTCAAATGTGCCACCTGCATTAAGAGGTTTAGGAATTACCTTTATTATAACAGGGTTAATGGCTATTGGGTTTATGAGTTTCGGAGGAATGTTGACAGATGGAGATGAAGCACCAGCAGCTGAAGTTGAAACCCAAGTAGGTTCACAAAATGAATATATTCAAAAAGATAATACTGAAAAAACAGACGGAGATGCAAAACTAAGTGTTTCTGATGTTTCAACCTTAACAAAGTAATAGTATGTTTTTAGAAATTAGCACTGTTGGAGTAATTACCGTAACTGTCGTTTCGTTATTAATATTGATTCTGTTATTGGTAGCATTACTTTTATTTACCAAAGAAAAGCTATCACCTTCTGGGCCAGTTAAAATTACCATTAATGACGAAAAAGTTATTGAGGTAGCAAGTGGAGGTACTTTACTATCAACTTTGGGAGGTGAAAAAATATTCCTTCCTTCAGCTTGTGGTGGAGGTGGAACTTGTATTCAATGTGAATGTCACGTTTTAGAAGGCGGAGGTGAAGCTCTTCCAACAGAAACCCCACACTTTACAAGGAAAGAATTACAAGAAGGAATTCGACTTTCTTGTCAGGTTAGAGTTAAACAAGATATGGTAATCACCATTCCAGAAGAAATATTCGGAATTAAGAAATGGGAGGCTACTGTTGTTAGAAACTATAACGTTGCATCGTTTATTAAAGAATTTGTAGTTGAAGTTCCTGAAGATATGAACTACAAAGCTGGTGGGTATATTCAAATTGAAATTCCACCTTGTGAAATTAAATTTGCTGATATGGATATCACTGCTCACCCTGAAGAGCATGATACTCCAGACAAATTCCAAGATGAGTGGGATAAGTTTAAATTGTGGCCTTTAGTAATGAAGAACACTGAAACTGTTGAGCGTGCCTATTCAATGGCTTCTTACCCTGCTGAAGGACGTGAGATTATGCTTAACGTTCGTGTGGCAACTCCACCATTTGATAGAGCAAAAGGAGATTGGATGAGTGTTAACCCAGGTATCGCATCATCTTATATTTTCAACTGTAAGGTAGGAGATAAGGTTACCATTTCAGGTCCATTCGGTGAATTCTTTATTAATCATTCTGAGGCAGAGATGCTGTATGTTGGAGGTGGAGCAGGTATGGCACCAATGCGTTCACACTTATACCACCTATTCAAAACATTAAAAACTAATAGAAAAGTTACATACTGGTATGGAGGTCGTTCAAAAAGAGAGCTATTCTATCTAGATCACTTTAAGCAACTTGCTGACGAATTCCCTAACTTTAAATTCTACTTAGCCCTTTCTGAACCCCTTCCAGAAGACAATTGGAAAATCAAGAAAGATATCAATGATGAAGAAGGAGATGGGTTTGTTGGGTTTATTCACCAAGTTGTGATAGATCAATATTTAAATCACCATGAAACTCCAGAAGATATTGAACTTTATTTCTGTGGACCTCCTTTGATGAACCAAGCGGTCCAAAAAATGGGTGAAGACTTTGGAATCCCAGATGAAAATATTCGCTTCGACGATTTCGGAAGTTAAAAAGTATATTATCCAAATAAACCGCTTCAGTATTTTTGAAGCGGTTTTTTTTATTATAACTTGTTTCAGATTAATACTTGAATAATGGCAGAAGAACTAACAGAGCAAGAACTACACAACCTGGCGATGAATATCGTTGGTAAAAATTTAGAAGAAGACGGATTTGAATTTCTGGGAGTTAATTCTGAACTAAAAAAAGATCCTCAGTTTGTTGTTCAAAAGAATAAAGAAATGCATTTCATAGTTGTTAGAGCAATTTCATATCCTGATGAAGTAGATGCGTATGATCCACAACTTATGAAAATTGTGAAAGATCACGCTGATAAATTCGAAGCAAAAACATATTATGCTGGTGTAGGATTAGGACACGGATCTGATTTTGGTAAACCCGTGATAAAGAACGAAGATTATACGATGGTTTATAACGGCCTACAAGAAATAAAATGAGATATATAGTTGTATTACTTTCTGTGTTTATTGTGTCTTCATGTGCAAAGGAGACTTCAAGTTTAAAGTATCTTTCTGGAGATGCATTTGGAACTACCTATAACGTGCAGTTCTTCTCCTCTAAAGATATAGAGGTCAAGAAGGGGATAGACTCGGCTGTGGCTGCTATAAATCAATCTGTGAGTACTTATATTCACGATAGTGACATATCTAAAATCAATAAAGGCGATTCTGCTCTTGTAGTAGATGATATTTTTATCGAAGCCTTTAATATATCTAAAGGAGTATATGAAAAAACAAATGGGTATTTTGATCCCACAGTTGGTGTGTTACGCAATGCCTATGGTTTTGGAGACACTGATTATCTAAATAATATTGATACTGTTGTATTAGATTCTTTAATGCAATTTGTTGGCTTTCAAAAAGTCAAATTAAACGAAGATGGAACTATTTTTAAAGAGTCACCTCATATCTATTTCGATTTTAATGCTGTTGCTAAAGGATCAGGTTTAGATTATATAGGAAAGTACTTAGAGTCTCGTGGAATTACAAACTACTTGATAGAGTTAGGAGGCGAAATTCTTGCAAAAGGAAAGAACCTTGAGAAAAATCAAGAATGGATAATTGGGATTGAAACTCCAGATTCTGAATTGGAAGATCGAACCTATGGTGATGCTGTTAAACTAACTAATATGGGCTTAGCTTCGTCTGGAAATTACCGCAAGTTTAGAGTAGATTCTATTACAGGAAAAAAGTACGTTCATACAATAAATCCATTGACAGGTTCTGCAGAAATGAGTGATGTTACAAGCGCTACTGTAATAGCTCCAACCTGTGGAGAAGCTGATGCTTATGCTACTGCTTTTATGGCGCTTGGTTTTGAAAAATCTAAAGACCTTCTCCAAAAGTTATCGGGTATTGAAGCTTATCTAACTTATACCGATTCGACCAATACAAGTAGATTGTTTATCACAAATGGATTTAAACGTAGATTAGTCGATTGACTTTCTACAAACAGGAATAAGCTCGCCTTTAGCCAAACTATACCTTTCAATGTCTTTTTGATTTAATGTTTTGGTATAATCAACAGCTTCAACATTAAAACCAATGGATTTTAGTTTTTCAAAATAATCCATTCCATAGACTCTCACATGGTCGTATTGGCCAAATATTTTCGCACGTTCCTTAGGATCGGTTATGCTATCATCTTCAAACGTGTGTTCTCTATTTGCTTCATAAGGCACCTGTAGAATAGCTGTGCCCCCAGGTTTCAGTATTCTAAATATCTCTTGCATGGCTTTGGTGTCGTCGGGAATATGCTCTAATACATGATTGCAAATAATAAAGTCAAATTCATTATTCTTAAATGGAAGATCGCAGATATCTGCTTTCACGTCGGCAATAGGAGAGTTTAAATCTGTGGTAATATAATCAAGGTTCTTCATCTTTCTGAAACGTTTATAAAACGCTTGTTCAGGGGCAAAGTGAAGAGTTTTTAAATTACCTGTAAAGAAGTTTGTTTCATTCTGAAGATACAACCATAAAAGCCTGTGTCGTTCCAAAGAAAGTGTGCCAGGTGAAAGCACATTTTCTCGAAGCGTTTCATATCCATAAGGTAGAAACTTGCGGTAGGACTTACCGTCAATCGGATCAGTGAATTTGCTTCCCTTATAGAAAAAAGCCAGAACTGGTCGGCCTATAATACTCAGTTGAATGAGTAATGGTCTTGGAATAGTATTTAGAATTTTTTTGAACATTACTTCTGTTTCTAATCCTATAAAAACCTCACAGGGTTTAAAGTCTGTGAGGTGTTTCTGTAAGGGAGATAAATTTGTAGTTCTTAAGAAAGATTTTTCATTCTAAACTCCTCTTCCTCATTGCTTTCAATACCTAGAGCTTCGTATACATAGTCAAATGTAGAAAGCAATTCTGGTTTGCCATCAACAATGGCGATATTGTGTTCAAAATGTGCACTTGGTCGACCATCTAAGGTAACTATTGTCCAGCCATCGCTTAATTGTTTCACTCTGTGAGTGCCAAGGTTAATCATTGGCTCGATAGCAACAGTCATTCCTTCAACGAATTTCTTTCCTCTTCCGCGTCTTCCGTAGTTTGGCATTTCTGGATCTTCGTGCATTTTTCGGCCAATACCGTGACCTACTAATTCGCGAACAACCCCATAGCCATGAGCTTCGCAGTAGTTTTGAATTGCATAGCCTACATCACCAACACGATTTCCAACTTTTAATTCGCGAATACCGACATAAAGTGATTCCTTAGTGATTTGAAGTAATTTCTTGGTTTCTGGATTTACTTCTCCTACTTCGAAAGTGTAAGCATGATCTCCGTAGAAATCGTTTTTAATAGCACCACAGTCTACAGAAACAATGTCACCTTCTTTTAAAGGAACGTTTGTTGGAAGACCATGAACTACAGCTTCATTTACACTAGTTAGAAGTGTGGAAGGACAATCATATAAGCCTAAAAAACCAGGGATTGCATCCTGAGACCGAATGTATTCTTCGGCCATATCATTCAGCTTGTTTGTTGTAATTCCAGGTTTTATTTCTTTTGCCAACATCCCTAAAGTTCGGGATACTACTAATGCACTTTCCCGCATTAATTCTATTTCTTCTCTTGTTTTTGTTATTATCATCTCTTAATTACTTCAAAAGGAAATTCAATCTTCAATTTTAATATTCACTTATTCAAAATAAGCGTGTTTGTAATCTTTACCACTTAAAATATCAAGCATATCTTGTTCTAAAGTATAAAAGCTATACTCAACGATTCTGTTGATTTCACTTCCGTCTTTATAGAAAATAATTGTTGGAACCTGAATAATGTCTTTGTCTTTTTCAAAATCTTGTGGCGTTGTTTTTTCTTCAGAAGTGGCATAGACACTAAGGTTTTTTTCATCGAAATTTGCTTCGTCTAAAATCTTGTAAAGATTAGGAACGTCTCTATGACTGTCCTCGCACCAAGTGCCCATAAAAACAGTTATTTGAACGTCTTTTAGTAATGGTTTTAGCTTTTCCATTACTTCAGGGTTTGGCTTATACTCTTCATACCCTGGAGTGAACCATTCTTGAAAAGCATCCATTTTTAATCCATCTCGATCAACTTTTCCCAAAAGTAAGATGGACTCTTCATAAGGAACTGTCTGATTCAATTCTTCTTTATTCACTAGGGTAGTCTCAGTTGTATTATCGTTAGAGCTATTTTCTGCTTCCTTTTTGTCTTTAGATGAATTACAGCCAATTAAAGCTATTAATGCAGAGACTATTAGAGTTTTTTTCATAAGTTTTAATCTTCTTTGATTATAAAGTTTCTTTTAACCAGTTGAAAAATTGACGTTGCCAAACAATAGCATTTTGCGGTTGAAGCACCCAGTGGTTTTCATTCGGAAGAAATAATAATTTACTCTTAATTCCTTGTAGTTGCGCTGCTTGGAAAGCACCCAAACCTTGCTCGATTGGAACTCTATAATCTTTTCCTCCTTGGATAATAAGGATAGGAGTATCCCATTTTCCAACGTAGTTTACAGGATTATATTCATTAAAAGCCTTTTGAGCTGTTTTATTATCTTTCTCCCAATAAGCACCACCCATATCATGGTTTACGAAAAATAGCTCTTCTGTAGTACCATACATTGCTCTTGTGTCAAACACTCCATTATGAGAAATAAACGATTTGAATCTGCCATCGTGATTTCCAGCTAACCAGAAAACAGAATATCCACCAAAACTTGCTCCTATAGCTCCAATACGATCTTTATCGACATAAGATTCTTTAGAAACTTCATCTATTGCATCAAGATAATCTTGCATGGCACCATCGCCCCAGTTTCCGCTAATTTCTTCATTCCATTTTACACCATGGCCTGGCATCCCTCGTCTGTTTGGAGCTACAATAATATAACCTTCTGAAGCCATTAATTGGAAATTCCAACGGAAGGAGTAAAACTGTGAAAGTGGAGATTGAGGCCCTCCTTGAGCGTAAAGAAGGGTTGGATACTTCTTTGTTTTATCGAAGTTTGGAGGAAGTATAACCCAAACAAGCATTTTACTTCCATCCTTAGTGGTTACATATCTCTTCTCAACTTGTGGTAAATCTAGGCTGTTGTATAATTCAAAGTTGGCTTGAGTGAGCTGTGCGAAAGTTTTCTTTTTTAAATCAAATGAAAAGATTTCGGAAGCGTGATTCATATCTGTTCTTGTAACAATCAACTTGCCGTTGTTTTCAGCCACAATTCCTGTTACGTCAAACTGTCCTTTAGAAAGTTGCTCAATTGATGGCATTTTTCTAGTCTTACCTGGGTAATCAACTTTAAAAAGTTGGATTGTTCCATCTATTGGAGCAGTGAAGTAAATTTCTTTATTGTTTTTTGCCCACAAAAACGAAAATACTGTTCCATCCCAATGTGCAGTTAAGTTTTGTTTTACACCGTTTTCTAAAACTATAATATCGTTTTTATCTGCTTCATATCCTTCGGTTTTCATTTGCAACCAAGCAAGAACACCTTTGCTTGAGAAAGCAGGATTGGTATCATAGCCTTTATTGTCTATAGTGATATTTTCGGTTTTACGACTTTCTAAATTGTATTTATAAATGTCGGTGTTTGTGCTAGTAGCATACTCGGTTCCTGCAACTTTTTTACTAACGTAGTAAATATTTTCACCCTTTGGATCCCAGGTATAATCTTCATCGCCACCAAAAGGAGCTTGTGGAGTATAGTATGGTTGTTTTGGAGTTATATCAACTTCAGCGCCCGTTTTTAGGTCTTTGTAGAAAACGTGATTGTAGCTGCCGTCGTTATAGGTGTCCCAATGTCTATAATCTAGTGAAGTATAAACGTAAACGTCACTTTCAGGTAAGTCTTTGTAAAGGTCTTTTCCCATTACGTCATTAACATGAACTGCTTTGTGAAAAAGCAAGTGCTTACCGTCTGGCGAAAGATTTTTGTCTACTACATTTACTTCTTCTTTTGTTACTTCGGCATAATTCCCACCTTCAACTCGCATTGCGTAATACTTCGATTCAAAGCTGTTTTTTTCCATATTTGGAATTGTAACTTTGTAAAAAAGAACTTCTCCGTCTGGTGAAATTCCAACAGGGCTCACTCTTTTCACCTGCCATAGAAGTTCAGGTGTCATTGTTTTTTGCGAATACAAAAAGCCAGCACAAAGGAAGGCTAATAGGAAGGATAAATTTTTCATGAATCATTGTTTTTTAAGCGTTGCAAAGGTACTTAAAAAAGTTGGCAGTGCTTCAAAGACGTATTTTCCTTTTTTGATTGTATTGTGTATTTCAAGCTTTCTTCATAGTTTGCTGATCTAGACTAAAATGATTGTATCTTTGCACGCTTTTAAAATTCAAAAGATGCGTACTAAATCCTTAAAAAAGAACAAGATTAATGTAGTGACCTTAGGTTGCTCAAAGAACGTTTACGATAGTGAAGTCTTAATGGGCCAGCTACGTGCGAGCAATAAAGAGGTGGTCCACGAAGAAGAAGGAAATATTGTAGTGATAAACACTTGTGGGTTTATTAATAATGCCAAAGAAGAAAGCATTAATACAATTTTAGGCTATGTTCAAAAGAAAGAAGAAGGTTTAGTAGATAAAGTTTTTGTTACTGGCTGTCTTTCAGAAAGATATAAACCAGACCTGCAAAAGGAAATTCCAAATGTTGATGAATACTTTGGAACTACCGAACTTCCTGCTTTGTTAAAAGCTTTGGGAGCTGATTATAAACACGAATTAATTGGTGAACGAGTTACTACAACTCCTAAAAACTATGCTTATTTTAAAATAGCCGAAGGTTGTGATCGTCCTTGTTCATTTTGTGCTATTCCAATTATGCGTGGAAAACACAGAAGCACTCCAATGGAAGATTTAGTGATGGAGGCCGAAAAACTTGCAGCCAAAGGAGTTAAAGAATTGATTTTAATTGCTCAAGATTTAACCTACTACGGATTAGATCTTTATAAAAAACGTAATCTAGCCGAATTGCTTCGAAAATTAGTTAAAGTAGAAGGCATCGAATGGATACGTTTGCACTACGCATTCCCGACTGGTTTTCCAATGGACGTTCTAGAAGTAATGCGTGAGGAGCCAAAAATTTGTAATTATCTCGATATCCCTCTACAACATATTTCAGATTCTATTTTGAAGTCCATGCGCCGAGGAACAACTAAGGCTAAGACCACAAAGCTACTGCAAGAGTTTAGAGCTGCTGTTCCAAATATGGCGATCAGAACAACATTAATTGTTGGATATCCAGGTGAAACAGAGGAGGACTTCAATACTCTAAAAGAATGGGTTAAAGAAATGCGATTTGAACGGTTGGGTTGTTTTACCTACAGTCACGAGGAAAATACTCATGCCTATAATCTCGAGGATGATGTACCCGAAGAAGTGAAAATGGAACGAGCGAATGAGATTATGGAAATTCAATCACAAATTTCATGGGAGCTAAACCAACAGAAAATTGGAAAAGAATACCTTGTGATGATCGATAGAAAAGAAGGAGGGTATTTTGTTGGAAGAACCGAGTTTGATAGTCCTGACGTGGATAATGAAGTGTTGATTAATGCTGAGGATGATTATTTACGAACTGGAGAATTCTTTAATGTAAAAATAACTGCCGCAGAGGACTTCGATCTTTATGCAGAGGTGATAAAGTAAATCACTCTCAAAGTTGATGCGAAAAGTTGAAGAAAGACTTTATCGCACTTTGATTTGAGGAGGATATAATAGACACAAAAAAAGCGAGAAATTTTTCTCGCTTTTTAAATTTAAACAATCGATAACCCCTAAGTTTAACACTAGACTTTCATATAGTTTAAATGCCTTTTAGCCATTCTTGATATTTATCGCCTAAAACGGGAACTGGCTTTTCTTGTCCATTTAAAGCGCTAATTAATCCCATTACCCATAAAACAATAAGGAAAATAGAACCAAGTATAGAAACTAACCATCCTAAGATGGGGATGACGTTAATGACTGATAATGCCAAGCCAGTAAGACCTAACCCTAATGACTGTCTAATGTGGTAGGCCGCAAATGAGTTTTTCTTTTCATTGTTCATTATAAAGGCAATCAAAATACCGAAAATCGTGATGTACGATATAATTGCTATTGTTTTCCCTTCTTGAACTACAGAAGTGGACACTTCTGTTTCAAAATTTGTATTTGTTTCTTTTTCCATAACTTATTTATTTAACGAGAAGAATTTATATCTTTTCCTCAATGTCTCCTCATTACATTAAACGTAGTACAATTATAAAATAATAAGCAAATATATTTTTCTAAAAACATTTTGGCAATAGACAATTAGTATTCAGCAGGCTTGACTTAGTATTAGAAGTATTTAAATCTCTTTTTTAAAATATATGATAGGTTATTGATTTTAAGTTCTGATGCTTATAGTTTTTTTGTATAAGGAACAATATAGCCTCTTTTATTTTGCTTTAATTATAAATATTTGGTTGTTGTCTGTGTTAAGCTTTGCACTGGTAGAACCTGTTTCACTAAAAAATAACTCCTCATTTCGTTTGAAACTAACTTCGCTTATTAACGAAATCGGATTGGTGGACATTCTTATTAATCTTTTCTTTTCAAGAAGCCAGATTTCATTGTCATTAATTACTAAGTTACGAATCCTTCCAATGTTTTCAAATTTGTTTTTTACTTCACCATAATTATCGATAAAAGCAACACCTTTTGTACCTAAAAGAATAAAGCCTTGGTTAAAAACAACTTGGTTTCTAAACTTTCCAACTCCAATGTTTTTATAGCTAATTGTTTTAATTTCTTCACCTGTTCGAGCGTTGTATATATGAACACCTTTGGTTGAAACATCAATAATTCTATCGTCATTTAATAAAAATGGATCGTAACCAGAACCTAATCTGTTTTTTAGTTTATCTGTTTCAAATGCAACTTTTCCTGTCTTTCTATCTAGGCCTAAAATGTATGTATTTGAAAGCCCTCTAGTTAGTTTTAAATACATAAAATCATCTGTTAGTATTTCTTGGATGATTAAATGTCCAACTCGAGCAATTTCCTCTTCTTTTGAGATTATCTTACTTTGTTTTGGATCGATTTGTAAATATGCTTTCCTATTTCCATCTGGGTTTATATGAACTCCATTTCCTAATCCAACTACATAATGAATAATTCCATTTTCGTCAAGAATTGGATATGAACAATTGCTCCCTAAACCTTCTGTGCTGCTTGATAATGCAGCCATGTTGCGATACATGCGCAATTGCCTTTGCATTCCGTCTTTTGCTTCGCCTTCTAGTTCTTCACCTGTGTTTATGTCTAAGAACATTAAGCCATAATAAGGTAAGATCAATATTTCGTCATATACGAATGCGAGGTTTGGAGTAAAGTGCCCACTGTATTTTGTGGCCCAAATCAATTCACCGGTCTTAGCATTTAAAGCTTGGACTTCTGGATTTCCTTTAAATTGAGCAAATTCTCCATGGTGTATTCGAACAGCAATCAAAATATCTTTGCTTGGTTCATAAAGAATTTCACCCATAGCCCCTTTTAATTCTGGTTGCTCCCAAAGAATTTTTCCAGTTTTTAAATCTAATAGTTGTAGAGATTCTTTACCACTAACAGCTATTGCATTTTCTTCCGGTAGATAGTTTATAAGCTTATTTATTGTTTCGTCATGGCCAATTAGGTTAGCTGCTAAATTACGTGAGTGAGACTCTCTTGTTACGGTGATTCCTGCGCGGTTTAAAGGTTCCTGAAATGATCTGTGCCTTCTAACCTCACTCGTGGTTACACGTTTAGCATTGTCAACTATTTGGAAAATTGCTTCCACCTGAGAAATCTGCATGTCTAGATTGTCAATACTCCAAATTTTATCACCTGTAGTTAGATCGAAAGCATCTACCTTAGTATGATTTAAAGTGTAGTCAATTTGAAGAAAAATTTCTTCATTTTCAAACAGTAAGTAAGCACTTCCTTCCGATAGGTAAACACCTGGAATATTTCTGCTAAATTTATTTCTATACTTGCCTTCTAAAACTTTAGATTTTGTTTCGGTGTTCCAGACTTCGTATCCTTTTTCACTATCAAGGATTACGTACCGATCATCACTTGAGAAGTCTACAAACATAGGTGTTATTGAAGAATCAATAGTCCACTCTGTTGTTTCTTGAGAAGTCCCAACTAAGCTGTAAATAATTAAACTGAAAATTAAAATTGCTTGTTTATACACTTTTAAATGCTTTAAATTTTATGAAAGAAATAGGGCTAGCTAATAGCCAACCCTATAAAGTGAAATTTACTCTGTAGTACCGTATTCTAAATTAAAGATATCTCCTGAAGAAAGCACTTCTGAAGTATAAACGGTTTCAACTTCTTCAAATTCATCCCATTCATCATCAATTGCTCTACCTCTCACAACTTCAATTACACCTGTTCCGCTATTAACTTCAATGTTAGAAATCTTAACCCCAGTAGCTACTTTAGATGAGATTGAACTAGACATCACTATTTTAGAATTGCCAAAGGCAGATATAAAAGTACTTCCTGATGAAGTTGAACATTCGCCATCATCATAACAAAAGGTTTCATCATTATACTGAATGTCAATACCTGAAGAGGTAGTAGCCTTTAAGTAAACAATTAAAATATTGGCATTTGAGGCGCTTCCGCCATCATCGTCTTTACTACAAGCTCATGGATACTAGACCGATAGTTAGAATTAATGCTAATGTTTTTAATTTACTTTGAATGGTTTTCATTTTAAATTGATTTTATGGTTATTGTAAATGTTTGTAGCAATTCGCTTTTTTCTAAAAGTTGAAAACATATTTAACTTGTAAATCAATTCAAAAGATATTCAGTATTTGGCTATTTTTATTGAGTATTTGGTTGGTTTTACTGAGTATTTGGTTGGTTTTACTGAGTATTTAGTGATGTTTGTTACGATAGATGTGTTAAATAATAACGTATTACAATAATAAGTAGCAAAGCTCTTTTGACTTATAGTTCCTCACAAATATCATCTCCAGCATTGTTGCTAAATGTCAGATTGTTGTAGTTTAAACTTGAACCGTTAGAAATCTTTCTTTCAATAATTCCACATCCGTCAGTATTAGTAATATGAACATTATTAAGCGTTAGAGATATACTCTGACTAGTTTGATCACCTAAAGAAAGACCTCCTTTTTGATTAAACCAATTCCAATGTGATTGCCCTGCATCAGCTATCACAGTATTTTCAATCTTATTTAAAATGCTTCGGCTTTGTGTAATGTTAATTCCTTTCCAACTTCCTTGTCCATATTGACCAGAAAAATTAACCGGATTTTCAGCAGTACCCAACACCTCCAATACTGTGTTATTATATGTCATTTGAAGACCATAATCTTCAGCGAAAATAATATTACAACCTTCAGTAATTTTTAGATGTCCTGGCTTTTCGTTTTCTCTGTCCTGTCTGACGAATATATTTTCCTCAATAAAGAACGGAACACCTGGATTTAACCATGTGTGGATTGGGCCATTAACTTCGTCTTCAATAAACCCGCGATTATATATAGAACCAGAATTCACATAGATTTGGTCTTTGCCGTTATCAGCATAAATACTTTGTTGACCGTCTAAAAATTTTATCTTTCTTGCTGCAATTTGCATAGGATAACCCTGATTACCTGTAATCGTATTTGCTTCCCAACCATCAATGTTTGCAGAAGTAGAAACATAAACTCCATCTCCTTTGTTATTGCGGATTACTGTGTTTTTAATCACTACTTTACTACCATTTTCATTAGATAATGCTGCTAAACTACCATCAGTCCCTCCAGCATATTCTATTATACAATGGTTTAATATGTTGTTTAAATTTCCTGAATCCATAAAAATCCGATTCCAAGCTCCAGGGGTTTGATTAGTTCCAGTAAATATTACTGGATTATCTTCTGTTCCATTTGCTATTAAAGCTCCTGTTCTTGTGTCATAATCATCTATAATTAAACCGCCTCCTTGTTCAAAGGCAATAGTAACACCTGCCTCAATAGTTAATGGAGCTCTAACTTTTACAGCACAAGGCCAGATGTAGTCAATTCCAGGTCCACGATCTTCAAGGACCATAGCCTCAGTTATAATAGAGCAGTCTAGAACTAAAGGTTCTATTATAGGGTCTTGATCTATGCTGTCATTGTCGCTACTACAACTACTTAAAATTATAAGTGTTATAAATAAGTGAAAAAGTGTCTTTTAATTTTAAATTGAAAAATTTTCATGCTTTGAATTTTAATTAATTAGAATCTATATTTAAAGTTTTCCTAGAACATCATTAATTGTATAGCCATCTAGATCAAAATACTTTGGGTCTGATGATTCTTCAAAAGTAGTGATGTCCATTTGCGTACTAGGTTTGTTACTATTTTTTTCATAAAAAATACTTCGAACCATCAATCCTCTAGGTAGGTTCTCATCCATTTTTTGATGTGATTCTGAAGCGTAGTTTTTGGAAAAATCCTTAATCTGTCCGCCAAAAAGATGGTTCCCACTTAGGTCTATGCTGATGTCTTCTGTAATCCATGCGTCAATCTTGGTTTTATCTTTAACATTCGTGTAGATGTATTTTCGACAGTTAAAACCATTAATTCTTTGTTGTTCATCGGTTCGCTCCCATGTGCCTGTATCTTCGTCCATTTCGCCACCCATGCCGTCTGCCATTTTTTCTGCCATCTTTTGGAAGTTTATCATGGGCATTTTCATGGCAGTTTTTTCTTTAACATTTACCATATAAGTAGCGGCACCCTTATAGTCAAAAAGCATTCGATTCTCATCTTTACTGCCTTCGTTCATAACTATACATTCACCTGTTTGGCCAAAAACCATTTTGGCCTGTGTGGTTTCTTTTACTTTTCCGTTCTTTTTAAAGCTTTTCGTTTCAATACCAATTGTTGCTTGTACAGGATTTTCCGGAATAGGATAACGGGTGTCGTTTTCATAGGTTATATCCTCTAGCGCTTTTTTACCATTCTCTCTTTGAGGTTCTGCGTGTTTCTCTCGCATGTCTTTCCTAACCTTACTCTTTATCTTTCCTTTTATAAAACCACGTTGTGCTTGTGCTGGAACAACAAATAACAACAGAAGAATAGTTGTTATTGAAATTAGATATGTCTTTTTCATAGTTTAGAATTTTAAGATTTAAGTGTAACTGTGTCGTTAACTATACCGATTAACATCATCGATAGTTTACCTTAACCGAAATGTAATTGGATAATTGAAGCAACAAACTTATCCATTGACCTTTTAATACACAATCATCAATGAGTGTGTGACTAGTATGATTTAGAATTCGGTAATAAAGAGGCTGAGAACCTCTAGGTTTTGTTAATGTTTTGGTAAAATAAAGAAGAAGAGCAGAGGGCTTATTTAAACCGAAGCATTGACTCTAAGATTTCATTGATTTGTTTGGATTTTTGTCTCGAAACAGGAATTTCCTCATCATCTTGCATGATTAAACTACCGCCGTCGTGCTTAAGAATACCTTTAACATATTGTGGGTTGATTAAATGCGATTGATGTACTCTAATAAATCCGTGATCAGTCAACAACTCTTCTATTTCTTTTAAGGTTCGACTGATTAGTACTTTATTCTCGTCTTTACAAAAGATATTAGTATAGTTGCTATCCGACTGGCATCGAATAATATTTTTGATTTCGACAATTTGATATCCTACTCCTGTAGGTAACGCTATTTGTGATTGGTTCTTCGTTTGACTTTGGTAGTGGTTTTGAAATAACTTCCACTGTTCAGGACTGGTTTTATTGCGTCGTTTTTCCCAATTGGAAATAGCTTTTACAATGTTTTTTTCTGTAATAGGCTTCAGTAGATAGTTAATGGCACTATACTGAAAAGCCCTAATGGCATATTGATCATAGGCTGTTGTGAATATAACATCGAAATCGATGGGTAATAGCTTGTCTAATAGCGCAAAGCCATTCAAATTGGGCATCTCAATATCTAAAAAAAGAAGGTCTGGAGGATTGTTCTGAATAAACTCTAACCCTTCTACGGGATTTGTGAAAATACCCGTAATGGTGTATCCTGAATGTATTTTTGAGATAAGATTTTCTAGTACTTTAGTGCAGTGCACTTCATCATCTACAATTATAATTTTAGTCATGGTCTAATTTGTATAAGTTAGTGTAACTCGTGTTCCAAGGGAGGTTTCGCCTTCTAGGAGGTCGGTGAACACTAAATGTATAGTAGGATTATTTAAATGATTGAAGAGAGAAAGACGTTCTTTGGTAATTTTCATTCCCATAGATTTGTGAAGTTTTTCCTTCATCCTACTTGCTTGCCTTCCAACTCCGTTATCTTCTATAATAATTTTTAAACTTTCAGATGTATCAAAGGTAATGTTTAATTTTTTCTCTTTTTTATTGCTCGGGTATAACCCATGCCAAATAGCATTCTCGGCAAAGGGTTGTAGAAATAAAGGTGGAGCATAATACTGAGAAAGAGCTTCTCTAGAGGTAACACTTATAGAATAATCGAAACTTTCACCTATTCTGTTTTTTTCTAATGAGAGGTAAAGTTCTAATATTTCTAATTCCTCTTCAACTGTTATAGTTTCTCTACTACTATTTTGGAGTATGCTCCGTAAAAGTGTTGAAAAATCATCTAAATATGTAATAGCGTCATCATTTCTAGCCGTCATCATCAAATGTTTAATGGCATTTAGACTATTAAAAAGAAAGTGAGGATTCATTTGCGAACGCAACGCCATCATTTTCATAGTCTTTAATTTTTGCGTAAAATCTGCTTTGATTTCCTTTTCTTTTTGTTGCTCTAGTTGAGTATATAACTCTATTAATTCTGTGGTTTTTTCATTTACTTTAATGTCTAACTCCTTATTCATTTCTTCTTGTAGAAGACGGTTCTTTTTAAGTTGTTCTATCAAAGCTTCATTGGCGATGTTTTTATCTTTTTGAAGTAAGAATATATTTTGACCCAATGCAAACGAAAAGCAATATACTTCGGCCAATAATCCAATTTGAAAAATCACATTTGGAGCTTCCTTAAAGTTGAAAAAATGGCCAGGAACTAAATGAGTATTTGTCGATCCAAGATAGGAAGCAAGAATAGAACCTGCAAAAAAGAGGGATTGACCAACAATAAAATATTTGAGAAGCGGATGCTTTACTTTGTAGATTATCCAAATGATGAGTATCAAATTTAAAGGAAGGATAATTAACCGAATACCACTAAAAATTATACCTATCAATTTTGGGTCGTAGAAAAAGTAGCTTAGTAAAAATCGTAAACCTGCATATATAATACAAAACACCCCTAGGTAGAAAGTGACTTTAGCCAAAAGATTATCGTATTTTTCCATTTTCAGTAAATGCAAAATGAAAAAAATATAGAAGGCTATAAATATAAACTGTATGGGCTCAAACAGATTGTAGGCCGTCTCAGGGAAATACCTGAAAAAGTTCCCAATGGGTGCTACTGTATTTCGAAGGACTAAAAACCCGTATATCAACTGAAAAAATAAATAACCTAAATAATATAGATATAGCTTTTTTCTAAGTCTAATCCAGAATACTACCGCAAAAGTAATAAGTGTGATAAGTGAAATTATATAGAAATATATAAACCCAATAGACTTGCTTTCCGCTTGTCTAATTTGCCTTGATAGATTCCAATATCCTTTTTCTGAATATATTTCAGGATAGCTAACAGGAAATGATCGGCTATGTATCCTTAGACGAATATAAACTTCAACGCTTTGAAGTGGGGGAACTTCAATTTTTGTGAAAAAAGACTCTAATTTGTTTGAACGCTCATTGAGAGGAATGTACACCCCGTTTTTTAAAATCTTCAGTTCCGAATTGTTTTGTAAGTAAATCGTTTGATAATGATCTTCACTGTATAAGTAGTTGAAAACCGTTTCATTTGAACTGTTAATGAGCTCAAGTTTCAACCAAATATCATGGCTGTCAGATGTGACATAAGTTCTATTATAAGGCTCCCAATCTTGCCTCTGCCTTATGTCATAAAGACTATTATCCTCTTCTGAACGTAATGCAAGAACTTCTGGATTACCTTCTAACACTACCTTAGTATGTATAGAATCTGCTGCAATCTGCCCTAAAATAGGCGTTGTGCTAAGAAAGAGAGTAATTAATATGAATAGCCTTAATTTCATCGACTTGCTAAAATACCATTCTATATTATACAGATAAGAGGTTTTTAGTATTTGACCAATATAAGTTAGTATTTGGTCGTTTTTGTGAGTTTCTTG
>DATGMT010000142.1:0-4274 GCA_035307265.1 Aequorivita sp. | reverse complement strand
GTAGAGGATCCAATTGTGTCACTCAATGAAAGGATTTTCACTCCCATAGACGACAATCTTTCTGTCCATTCACCTACTATTTCCACATTCCAAGGGTCTCCATACGGGTTTCCAAACCCCATGGAGAGATATGCCACAACTTCTTTATCGTTTTTAGCAGCTAAATCTAAAATTTCCTGAAGTATAACCAGCGACTCATCAATAGTTTTGTGCGTGTTTCGCATTTGAAAATTCTCTGAAATTGAGAAAGGATACCCTAGATAATCTATTTCAGGATGTATCACAGCGTCTTCAGCACCTCGAACATTGGCGATTATAGCTAGTAGCTTACTTTTGGTTGTGGATAAATCTAATTTAGAAAGCACTTCTGCAGTGTCTTTCATTTGAGGAATCGCTTTCGGAGAAACAAAGCTTCCAAAATCAATTGTATCAAATCCACATCGCAATAGCGACTGGATATATTGTACTTTTTTCTCCGTAGGAATCCAATCCTTTATGCCTTGCATGGCATCTCGTGGACATTCTATAATTTTAACTTCCTGCATCGGTTCAAAGATATAAATTCCTTCGAATGCAAAAATCTTTGACTTCTAAATAAAAGTGATAAATCGATAATCAATTTTGAAATAAACAACATCCTGAAGTCATTCAGCCAACTATTCCTGAAGTCAACTCACAAAAACACAATTATCTACAATCGAACAAAGACCTCCATCGATTAAAATATTTTAGAGAATTGTTTTCTAGATCTAATTACATTTCTCCAATATTTTTTCCGCTAACTTTTCTGCAATCGCTAGGTTTTCACTTGAATTGTCACTTATTTTAAGTCTGATATAAAACTTAGCTCTTCCAGCTAATACCGCAAGCTCTCCACCCCACCGGTCACTCCATTTGTACCATGCACTTGTCCCTACATTTTCTACAGCATCCCATTTCTCCTTCATTCTTTTCTCCATCATTTTCATACCCGATTTTCTAACATCTTCACTTTGTTTATCGAGGTTATCTTGAATCTTTTTCTGCTCTTCTTCAGAAAGTTGCTTATAAGCCATATTAAATTCCTCAAGCACCGATTCAATTTCGATATCATCTGAATAAAAAGAGAGCAAAGCCACCCCCATGCTGTTATAGTCTGAGCTCTTTATATTTCTTCCTTGTATTTCTTGCTCTACTACAGGTCGGTCGCTTGGCCATGTATATATATGACTGCCAAACTTTCCTGCTTTCAACTTAACTTTTGCATCATCAAAACTAAATGGATAGACAGAAGCCATCTCTTCTTTTGACAGAAGTTTTGAATAGTCTTCTTGATATTCTTTTAGGCAATCATAGGATTTTGCGACCTCTGATTTCGCATTAGTTGTAGAATCTAAAGGCTCTTTATTTCCAGAATTGCAAGAAATTAATACAAATACAATCCCTATTAAAAAGGCTGATTTTTTCATAATATATTTATTTTGGTTAGGCCTAAATTACATTTATTTTATCGAAATACTCTGGCATTTAGAATGCAATTATGTAGAAAGCTATTCCTAAGAAGACAATAATTTGCATCCATTTAAGGAATTCTGAAATTTCTTTTCCTCCTAAAACAAGCTTTGAAATTCGATCGGCCAAAAGAGCTATTCCGCTAAAAGTAATAAAAGAAACAACCATAAAAACAGCACCTAAAACATAAAACTGAATTATAGTATTTCCATCCTTATCCCAGATAAAACCCGGAAAAAAAGCCAAAAAGAAAATCATTACTTTTGGATTCAATAAGTTCATCACTAATCCGATTTTAAAAAGTTCGAAATAAGATTTCTTCATTGGTTTATCCGACAGTGAAACAGCCGCTGTTCCTCTGTACACTTTATAAGCGAGGTAAAGTAAATACATCGCCCCTAGGATTTTTATACCATAAAACACTTTTGCTGAAGCCGTTATAATTGCAGAGACTCCAAAAGCCAAAAGAGTTGTATGAACAACACAACCTGTTATCAAGCCCACTATAGTAGCGATGCCACTTTTAACTCCATTTGCCAAAGATTGTGACAACACAAAAATATTGTCAGGCCCTGGAGAAACCGCAAGAGCTAGCGTGGCGATTGAAAACGTTATCAGCGTTTCTATCATTTAAACGAAATATATAAAGTGTTAAACAAAGACATAAACCTAAACTATACTTGAGAAATCAAATTTATACGAAAAACCACACACCTTAATATCTTATCAATACAATAATTTCAAAGAAACTTAAATGTAGATTAGCAATAGAATTAAATCTATGCAATGTAAAAGATGTATTTTTGTTTTAAAAAGTATTCCGCTACTCTAGGCTGGAAAAGTTTTATTTACAAATCATACTATCGAATAAAAACAACCTCATATATTAAATTACCTCTTCATACGTTTGATTAACAAACCTGACCTATCTTAGAATTTTTGAAACGCTTTTTAACTTACTTTATACTGCTCAATATAGTAAGCTGCTTTTTCTTCGGAATGAGTGCGCAGGAAATCACGTTATCTATAAAAGCAGAAAAACCCATTTCGCAAGCGATGAAAGACTCGCTTCAATTCCGTTCTAAATTTCAGAATTTCGAATCTCTTGAGAAAAAGACAGACACTGTTTACAAAACACTGTTGCAAATGGGATATATAGACAGCGAGCTACTTCAGCTTAAAAAAGAGAACGACAGTTTGTTTACTGCAAAGTTTTTCTTAGGTGAAAAATATGAGCAGATTAAATTATACTATTCAGATAATGATTTCAGCCAGAAAGAACTCCGTCGAGTATCTTCTAAAACAACCGACACATATATAGTTATACCTATAGAGAGGATTCCAGAGACTATGTTAAAGTTAACCGCTTATAGGAATCAAAGAGGAAATGCCTTTGCTCGTGTAAAACTTACAGAGATAGAAAAGAATAATGATGAACTGAGCGCTACATTATTTTTAGAAAGAGGAAATGTACGCACTATAGACTCTATCGTGTTAAAAGGGTATGAGAAATTCCCAAGATCATTCCTAAGGTATTATGGAGGTGTTAAGGAGGGAAAAGTTTTTGACCAGAGGAAATTAGTATCGCAAAATGAAGATCTAAACAGTTTGGGCTTTGTATCATCTTCTAAACCTCCTGAAGCTCTTTTCAGAAAAGATTCGACCGTAGTTTATTTTTATTTGGAAAAACAAAACAACAATGCATTTGATGGTATTCTTGGATTTGCTACAGATGAAGAAACTCAAAAGCTCAGGTTTAATGGATATTTAAACCTAGAGTTAAACAACAATCTAAACTATGGCGAGCAACTATTGTTAAATTACAAAGCCGATGGGAAGGAGCAAATACAATTTAGAACAAAGGTGAACTTACCATACCTTTTTCAAACTCGATTTGGATTAGGTGGAGAACTCAGAATTTTTAAGAGAGACTCAAGCTTTGTAACCACAGAGCAACAAATACAAACAACTTATCAAATAAATCCTAGTTCAAGTGCCCATGTAGGATATAGAGGATATGTTTCAAGCAATCTATTAGACGAAGCAGTAGTAGGAGTGCCTATAGAAAATTTCAAATCGAAATTTTTCATGTTTGGCGCTAATTATCTAAAACATCAAAATTTAAATATTTTTCCGATTAAAACATCGATAGCTATAGAGTTAGGAGCAGGAAATAGAAAACGTGAAGGACATTTAGACAAGCAGTTTAAAGTAGAAGGAACTGCAAATCACATCTTCAGCCTCGACAACAAAAACACTATTTTCGTTCAAAACACAACTGCCGCTCTATTTAGTAACACTTATTTATTAAATGAATTATTTCGATTTGGAGGAATCAATAGTATTCGTGGTTTTGATGAAAACAGTATTGACGCTTCTTTGTACACTGTACTAAGCACAGAGTACAGACATCAATTTAACCAATCGACATTTGCACATACTATTATTGACATTGGATATTTTGAAAACCCCACACTATCACTACAAAAAAGTCTATATAGTTTTGGCTTTGGTTTTGGATTAATAACAAAGCCAGGGTTATTCAGGTTTATAGTAGCAAATGGAAGTACGGAAGATCAAAACTTTGATTTTGCGAACTCAAAAATTCATATTAGCGTATCTTCACGTTTCTAAATCAGCTGTAAAGCGTTATTTCATTTCGAAAGAAAATCAAAATAGGAAGACAAATACTTGTGTAGTTAACTTTTTATTATGATTTTTGTCGTTGGCTAATTCAAATAATTTATAAAATGAGAACAAAGTTTAGTGGAATTCTAACACTA
>DATGMT010000141.1:0-13242 GCA_035307265.1 Aequorivita sp. | reverse complement strand
ATTACTGGTATAGACATAGATACCATACCAATAATATCAAAAATTACTCCTTGACGCAGTAGCTTATATTTTTCTGTTTCTGAATGATTCATTTAAATAGTTTTAAAAATTATATTCGTCCGATTTTAGTATATGATCTTTGATGATCATAGATTAGTAATCAAGTTTTGTTTCTAAACAATAAGAACACAGTTAATCTCGATTCTTTTTTCGAACATTATTTTAAAATCAAAAAACGTTCCAAAAATTAAGCTAAGTCACTGCTTATTAGTTTCAAGAATTCACTTCGAGTTTCGTTTGCTTCAAATTGTCCTCTGAAACCTGAAGTTGTGGTTACGCTATTTTGTTTTTGAACACCACGCATCATCATGCACATATGTGAAGCTTCAATAACAACAGCAACTCCTTTTGGCTTTAAAGTATTGTTTATGCACTCCAAAATATCGTGGGTTAAACGCTCTTGAACTTGTAGTCTTCTAGCAAATATATCAACAACACGTGGAATTTTACTTAATCCAACTATATGGCCGTTAGGAATATACGCAATATGTGCTTTTCCAAAAAACGGTAAAATGTGATGTTCACAAAGAGAGTAAAGTTCAATATCTTTTACTATCACCATGTCGTGATAATCTTCAGCAAACATTGCGCTCTTAAGTACTTCGGCAGGATCTTGACAATTTCCTGAAGTTAGAAATTGTATTGCTTTAGCAGCACGTTCAGGTGTTTTTAGAAGTCCTTCCCTTGAAGCATCTTCTCCTACTGTCTTCAAAATATCACTGTAATTTTCTATTAAATCATCGGTTGTAGGCTGATTGTATTCTTCAAAATATTTATAAGATCCCATAAGCTTTAGTTTTAAGATGTTTAAAGGAACAAAAATAAATTGAGAGGTCAAAAAACATTAACCCTTGATTGAATTGCAAAATATCGGCATAAACAGTATTTTCACAGTTTAAACAAATCCAATGATTGAGGCTAAAAACATTCATAAATACTACGATAATCTTCACGTCTTAAAAGGTGTAAACCTTCATATTAAAAAAGGTGAAATTGTAACTATTGTTGGTGCTTCGGGCGCTGGTAAAACTACTCTACTTCAAATATTAGGTACATTAGATAGTTTTGATACAAAAAACAGTTCTTTAACAGTAAACAGCGTAGATATTGGCAGTCTTTCAGGTAAAAAACTAGCCAAATTTAGAAATGAAAACTTAGGATTTATTTTTCAGTTCCATCAATTATTGCCTGAATTTACTGCTTTAGAAAACATATGTATTCCTGGATTTATAAAGAATACACCTAAAAATGAAGTTGTAAAAAGAGCAGAAGAGCTCTTATCTTTTTTAGGACTCTCGGGTAGACAAAACCATAAACCCAATGAACTTTCAGGAGGAGAGCAACAAAGAGTAGCTGTTGCTCGTGCATTGATTAATAATCCAGCTATTATTTTAGCCGATGAACCTAGTGGAAATTTAGATACTGAAAGTGCAGAAAACCTTCACAATCTTTTTTTTAAACTTCGCGACGAGTTTGGACAAACATTTGTTATTGTTACTCACAATCAGGAACTTGCAGATATGGCCGACAGAAAATTAGTGATGCAAGACGGAGTGATTGTAAGAAACTAACAAGTCGATCGAATTTTAAGTTTTTTATGAAAGCATTTATTCTAAAGGAATTTTTAGACGAAAAAGTTGTTGAGTATAACAATCCTCGTTTTATTGAGTCTGACCCTATTCAAATTCCGCATCGTTTTTCAAAAAAACAAGACATAGAAATAGCAGGATTCTTAACAGCAACTATCGCTTGGGGAAATAGGAAAAGTATTATTAACAACGCAAATCGATTGATGAATTTAATGGGGAATTCACCTCATGATTTCGTTATGAACTTTAATGATAATCACTCTGAAAAACTTTCATCATTCGTGCATCGCACCTTTAATGGAGGTGATTTAATATACTTCATACAAGCACTCCAGAATATCTACACGAAACACGATGGCTTAGAAAATGTATTTTCAAAACACGCCGAAGAATCGTCTCTTCAGTCCTCTATCCATCATTTTAAAAAGGTGTTTTTTGAACTACCTCACCAACAGCGTACGCAAAAACATGTTAGCGATCCACTAAAAAATTCTGCGGCCAAAAGAATAAATATGTTTTTGAGATGGATGGTAAGAAACGATAAATCAGGAGTGGATTTTGGAATATGGAAATCCCTCTCCCCTGCTCAATTATCATGTCCTCTAGACGTCCATAGTGGAAATGTAGCTAGAAAACTCAAGTTGTTAAAAAGGAAGCAAAATGATGCTAAGGCTCTAATGGAGCTCGATACTTCATTGCGTAAACTCGATAAGAATGATCCTGTTAAGTATGATTTTGCACTATTTGGTTTAGGCGTTTTTGAAAAGTTTTAAATGTGTTTTATTCAATAAAATCTACCGATATTTGAAATGATAATATTTAATATAATATTGTATTTTTACCTTAAACTGTTGGCATTTAGATAAAGATATTTAAATTTCAACTTAAATGAATATAGAAAATTGATATCGCCAGATTTTCCACCAGATGAAAGGGAACGCCTTATAGCAGTTAGGTCATACAATCTATTAGATACATTACCTGAAAAAGATTTTGATAATATAACTTCATTAGCTGCCAATATCTGTGATGTTCCTATATGCTTAATCACTTTATTAGATGCAGAAAGAAACTTTCTTAAATCGTGTTATGGAGTTTCTTTAACTGAATCTCCACGCGAAACTTCATTCTGTGGTCATGCAATTTTAGAGGATAGCAATATTTTTATTGTTGAAGATGCTAGAAAAGATGAGCGATTTAAAAATAATCCACTCGTTACTTCAATGAAAGCTATTTTCTACGCAGGTGTTCCTTTAATTAATCCAGAAGGATATCCTCTAGGCACTTTATGTGTTTTTGATACAAAACCTCGAACACTTTCTAAAAAGCAGAAATTAACGTTAGTTGCACTTGCGCACCAAGTTGTAAATCTATTTGATGCTAGAAAACGAAACAGAATACTTTTAACCCTTCAAGATGAACTAAAAGAACGAAATGAAGAATTAAAGCACTTTGCAGGAATTGTATCACACGATATGAAAATGCCTTTGGCAAACATTATAATTACTTCAGATATTCTTCGCACTAAGTATGGGAGTTTATTAGATAAACAAGGAAATGAATATCTTGATTATTTAAAACAGTCTTCCTTTACATTAAGTGAGTATATAACTGGTTTACTCGATCACTACGAAAGCAATAAAACCGCTGCAGCTAAAAAGGAAACATTTGACACTCAAGACCTTTTAGAAGAGATAATTGAATTATTAAACATAGATGTAGACTGCGAAATAAATCTACCCGATGAAAATATGGAAATGCACGCCAATAAGTCGGCATTAGAGCAAATCATACTTAATTTGGTGGCAAACAGTTTAAAATACAACGATAAAGACAAAATTAAAATCGATATAGATTGCTATAAAGATACTGACTACTATTATTTTAGCGTTACTGATAACGGAATTGGAATACCAACAGAAGAACTAGATCATATCTTTGAACTATTTGCAACAACCAATAATATAGATCGGTATGGTAAAAAGGGACACGGAATTGGTCTGTCTACGGTTAAAAAATTAGTAGATAAACTAAACGGTGAGGTGAAAATTTCTTCTAAGCTAGGTGAAGGAACAACTTTTGAGTTTAGTATTCAAAAAAGTTAGCCTACTGGATAAGTATAAGTCTATCGGAATTGCTATACTTGCATTCCGTTTTATCTTTGAAAAACACTTTCAGGAATGCAGTTTAAACACCCAGAGATTCTTTACGCACTTTTTCTACTGCTCATCCCTATTTTTATACATCTTTTCCAACTTCGAAGATTTCAGAAAATGGACTTTACCAATGTTGCTTTTCTTAGAAAAGTAACTGTCCAAACTCGGAAAAGCTCTAAAATAAAGAAATGGTTGACCCTTTTTATGCGATTGTTAGCGTTCGCATCTATCATTATAGCTTTTGCTCAACCCTTTTCTATTTCAAAAAACGCTATTGAAAAAGAAGTAGAAACTACAATCTATATCGATAACTCGTTTAGCATGCAAGCAAAAGGACCAAGAGGAACTTTGCTAGAAAGAGCTCTTCAAGACCTTTTCGAAAAAACTAATGACGAAGAAAGATTAAATTGGTTTACCAATAACTCTGAAAGAAAAAACACTTCTGTTCAAGACTTTAAGAATGAAGTTTTACAAATAGATTATAGTTCAAATCAGCTAACTCCTTCACAGGTACTGCTCAAATCTAATCAGCTGTTTTCCAATCGAAAAGACACGCAAAAACAGTTGATTTTTATTTCCGATTTTCAGCATAAAGAAGATTTTCCAATTATCCCCGACGACATTCAAATCAAGGCGGTTCCATTAAAATCAGTTAAAACTTCAAATATTACATTAGATAGCGTTTTTGTTATTTCAAGAAATGCTTCTACTATAAAGTTAAAAGTAAAGGTTACAAAGCAAGGCGAAGTTCCTAATGAAGCTCCTGTATCACTATTTAATAAAGGGAATCTAATAGCCAAAACTGCCGTAGAATTTTCAGATCAATCAGAAGGTGAAATATTTTTTGATATTGATGCTACCGAAGATTTTATAGGGAAGTTGGAAGTATTGGAATCTAACCTCCCCTTTGATAATGAGCTATACTTCAGTATTAATAAACCTGAAAAAATTAAAGTCCTAACTGTAAATGAAACAGATGGAAGTTTTCTACAACGCCTGTTTACTGATGAACGCTTCCACTTAATACAACAAGCACACAACACCTTGGACTATAATATAATTCCTGAACAAAATTTTATAGTCTTAAATCAACTAAAAGAGATTCCTTCATCTTTAAGCACTTCATTAAAGTCATTTAGTGATAACGGAGGGAGTGTTCTTATTATACCTAGTGTGCAAGCAGATTTAAAGAGTTATAATTCTTTTCTTTTAAATCTTAACATAGGTAGTTTTACTGAAACAAAACCCCAAGAAAATAGAATAACAAACATTGTGTTTTCTCACCTTTTATTTCAAGATGTTTTTGAAAGAGAGGTTGTTAATTTCCAGTATCCAAAAGTTAATTCATTCTACAATATTTCTTCTTTAGGAACCCCTGCCCTTTCCTTTGAAGACGGAAAACCTTTTCTAATTCAAAAAGATAAAATCTATTTGTTCACAGCAGCAATAGATCAAGAAAACTCAAACTTTTTAAACTCACCATTAATAGTTCCTACTGTTTATAATATGGGGCTACAGAGTTTGCCGTTGTCTAAAATGTATTACACCATTGGAAAACAAAATACGTTTGCTGTGCCTCTTCAATTAGGTCCTGACGAGATTTTATCTATACGAGATAGTACCGAAAGCTTTATTCCGCTACAGCAAACAAAAGCTAACCACGTATTGATAACAACCACCGACTCTCCAAGTAAGTCTGGTAGTTATACGGTAGT
Organism: Aequorivita sp.; assembly: GCA_035307265.1. GTDB lineage: Bacteria > Bacteroidota > Bacteroidia > Flavobacteriales > Flavobacteriaceae > Aequorivita. The sequence continues at coordinate 7,722 of DATGMT010000141.1, read as the reverse complement.
TCAAAGAGACAATGTATTACAAAACATAAGCTACAACTATTCTCGAGAAGAAAGTAGAATGCAATTTTTAGATCCTAATAATTGGAATGGAGCTGAAATTCATTCATCTGTTCAAGAACTATTTTCTTCTATTTCAGAAGCGAATTCTATAAATGGATTTTGGAAATTGTTCGCTATTTTTGCACTAATATTTTTGATTTTCGAAATGCTTATTTTGAAGTTTTGGGAATAGCCTTATAAAGAAATAACTCATGAAGATTTTACTGAAATCCGCAACCATTGTAGATCCTACTTCTAAGCACCATTTATCACAAAATGATGTTCTAATTGAAAATGGTAAAATCACGAAAATTGGAAAGTCTATCCCTAGTGCAAAAAACACTAAAGAAATCACTCTAGAAAACCTTCATATTTCACCAGGATGGTTTGATAGTAGTGTTTCATTCGGGGAACCAGGCTTTGAAGAGCGTGAAACTATAGAAAATGGATTAAGTACGGCTGCCCAAAGTGGATTTACGAGTGTGGCGCTTAACGCAAATTCCTATCCAGTTAGTGATAGTAAAGGACACATAAAGTTTATAAAATCTAAAGCCGATACAAACGCTGTAAACGTCTACCCTATTGGTGCTTTAACGGTTCAGAGTAAAGGAGTTGATTTAGCCGAGCTATTCGACATGCAAAATGAAGGAGCTGTTTCTTTTTATGATTATAAAACACCTATTTCAAACCCTAATTTACTGAAAATAGCTTTGCAGTATTCTCAAGGTTTTGATGGTCTTGTTCAATCATTTCCCTTTGAAAAATCTGTAGCTAGAAATGGAGTTGTAAATGAAGAGGTAAACAGCACTAAATTAGGACTTAAAGGAATTCCTGCACTTTCTGAAGAGCTTCAAATAATCCGTGATCTTTATATTTTAGAATATACTGGAGGAAAACTTCACATTCCAACAATTTCAACAAAAAAATCTGTTGACCTTATTAAAGATGCAAAGAAAAAAGGCTTAAACGTGAGTTGTAGTGTTGCTATTTACAACCTGCTCCTAACAGATGATGTGTTGGAAGATTTTAATACAGATTATAAACTACTTCCTCCTTTAAGAACAAAAGAAGATATAAAAGCACTTATTAAAGGGTTGAAAGATGGCACAATAGACGGAGTTACAAGCGATCATAACCCGATTGATCAGGAACATAAGAAAGTCGAATTTGAACATGCCTACTTCGGAAGTATAGGACTTGAAAGCTGTTTTGGAGCCTTAAACAAGACTTTAGGACTTGAAGCAACAGTAAAATCTTTAACTTCGTTGAAGAAAGTATTTCAAATTGCAGAAAAGACGATAGAAGAAGGACAACAAGCAGATATTACACTTTTTAATCCTGACGAAAATTGGAAGTTCACAACAAATGACATTCTTTCAACTTCTATAAATTCGGCTTTATTAAGTGTTGACCTTAAGGGTAAACCTTATGGCATCTGCGCAAACAACCAATTGATTTTAAGATAAACAATGAATTCTCCCCAAGGAAAAAACGCTGCTTTACTTGCCTATATACCGTTTGTTGGTTTTATGATTGCCTTTTTTGTAAACCAGGAAGACAATCACCCATTTGCAACTTGGCACATAAAAAATATGTTTGGCCTGTTTATTATGTTTATTTCAGCTATGGTCATTATGTCTGAAGTACACACACCTACTGGTGACATTCTCTGGATTGTAACCACCTGTTTATGGATATTTTCTTTCATCATGGCGGTAAATAATAAAGAAAAAGGAATTCCATTATTGAGCGAAAAGTTTCAGGAGTGGTTTACATTTTTAAACTAACGTTCTGATGACCGCTCATAAAAACGACAAAGCAATAGCTCTACTCTCCTACCTGTTTTTACTAGGCTGGATGATTGCACTATTTTTAAATAATTCAAACCGCTCTGTTTTCGGTTCTTTTCATGTAAGACAATCTTTTGGGATTATGTGTGTGGGAGCACTTGTATTTATTATAGTTGGAATTTTGAACATAACAATTCTTACTATAATTGCAGTTTTAGGTGTTTTTGTCTTATGGTTATTAGGTTTCCTTAGTGCTATTCAAGGAACAACCCAACCTGTGCCTGTTGTAGGGACTTATTTTCAGAAATGGTTTCGTGGAATTTAACTCCGCAATTTGATTATAAAACTCATTACTACTTTTTGAGCCTTAAATTGAAAGGTCTTGCTTATTTTTGCGCTTATGGAAAAACAATCTTTACTTTTAGATCACAACTATAAACCGGCCGCGGAAGGATCTACTAATCCTCCGGCTATCATTATGCTTCACGGCTTTGGAAGTGATGAGAACGATTTATTCTCTTTCGCATCAGAGTTACCTAGCAAATACGCTATAATCTCTCTAAAGGCTCCAATTCGACTGCAGCCATACGGAAATGCGTGGTATAATATCTATTTTGATAATGATCAAGGAAAGTTCAGCGACGATCAACAAGCAATAGAATCTAGAGAGCTTGTTTCTAAATGCATTGACGAAATAATCGAAAAATATAAAGTAGATTCAAATAATATCACACTACTTGGTTTTAGTCAAGGAACAATACTGTCTTTTGCAATAGCATTGAGCTATCCTGGAAAAGTTAAAAACGTGATAGGGTTAAGTGGCTATGTAAATAAAGATATTTTAAAAGAAGGATATGCTAACAACAATTTCAAAAACTTGAAAGTATATACTTCCCACGGTAGCGTTGATCAGGTAATCCCTGTTCAATGGGCACAACAAACAAAGCCTTTTCTCGATAGTTTAAATATTGAGTGTACTTACTCTGAATTTCCTGTAGGACACGGCGTAGCTCCAGATAACTTCTTTGAATTGAAAAAATGGTTAGAAGAAAACTCCTAATTAAAAACCAATCTGGAAAAATCATTTAAAGTTGTTTGTAGGTTACTCTAGTCATTTTCGGTGAAAGTTGTCTTATATTTTTGTTGGACACGACTAATCTAAGTCTGTAATTGAATAAGAGCAGTCGAGATACCTTAAGCTCAACGCTATAAAGAATGTCGACTGCTTACAAAATAGGCCTTTGAAATCGTTTGTGATTTAGGCTTCAATTTTCACTTCAATCCTATTGTGGATATATCAACGATGAGATGGTTTTAAAATCTATATCACCGTTTTCAGTGATATTGTACTCCAATATCATTTCACCCCAGTAATTTCCATCAGTGAAATCAGCAAGAATCCATTTGTGGTTTAGAAACTTTAGCTTGTTTATTTTCATTTCACCATTAATTCCCTCGAATGGCACTAATGGATTGTTTCCTTCTTGAAGGTTTTGCTCATAGACCTTTTCAAAGATATACTTCTCTAATTCTTCACTTTCATAACCTAAGTTCTCCAAATAAGTCATTGCATTGTCATTACCTTGGAGCGTGAAATAATTGAGGTCTCCTACTCTCTCATTTAATTTTGTAATAGAGTCTGTGCTTTTGTCTAATTTCCCACTAAGATTCTGTATTCTTAAATCTTGTGCCTCGTAAATAGTTTTTTCATTCATGTACTGAAAAATCAGTAATAAAAGTGCAAATAAAAAGAGGTATAGGAATATCTGTCGTCTCATAATTAAATAGTTATTTTTAATGTATCGTAGGCTAGATGAACATTTTCAGGCAGTTTTTTCTCAACCTCTTCATGAAAGCCCATTTTGTGGCTAATATGCGTAAAATAAGTTCGTTTTGGCTTTACTTTTTGAACAAATTCAAGAGCTTCTTCAACATTAAAGTGAGAGTAGTGAGGTTCTTCACGTAAAGCATTAATAACCAATACTTCAGTACCTTTCACCTTTGCTGCTTCTATATTGGAAATTGTTTTAACGTCTGTCAAGTAAGTAAAATTGTCTATTCTAAACCCTAAAACAGGCAATGTGTCATGCAGTGCTTCAATTGTAATTATATCTTTCCCACCAAGTTTGATAATTGAGTTTTTGTCAATCTCAATTTCTTCAACATTAGGTGCACCAGGATATTTGTTTACTGTTTCAAATACGTAGGCAAAGCGTTCGTGTAGCGAATCGAAAACACGTTTGTGAGCATAAAAAGGCATTTTTCCTTGCATAAAATTGAAAGGGCGAATGTCGTCTATTCCAGCTGTATGGTCACTATGCTCGTGGGTAAGTAAAATAGCATCTAATTTTCTAACGTTTTCACGAAGCATTTGTTGTCTAAAATCAGGGCCGCAATCTATCACACATGCAAAATCATTCCACTCTATTAACACCGAAACCCTTAAGCGCTTATCTTTTGGGTCTTTACTTAAGCAAACTGGGTGATTACTCCCAATCACAGGTATACCTTGTGAAGTTCCTGTCCCGAGAAAAGTAACTTTCATTTTGGAGTTCATTAAACTATGTGTTTGATTGAAAACTGGATTGACTTAATACTTGCTAAAAGTAAAGAACTATATCCAGTTTGTTGGCTTATAGAATTATCGAAAAATATACTGCAAATCATTCATGCAAAAATAAAGTTATTTTTATTGTTTACCTATTGCATTTGCTACCTTTGTTTGTAATAAAATAGAATAAAGCTATGCCTGATTGGATATTAGGGGACAGGGAAATTGAGGATATTCCTTCCATAAAAAATAAGGCCCTTAGAATTAACCTGAACGAAAACATTTATGGCAGTTTTGCCGAAATTGGAGCGGGACAAGAAACAGTTCGTAATTTTTTTAGAGCTGGAGGCGCCTCTGGAACTATTGCAAAAACTATGTCGGCCTATGGCAAAGACTTCAGTGATGCTATATATGGCGTTGAGGAAGACGGAAGATATGTAACCGAATCTAGACTTCGGAAAATGCTTGATCACGAATTTGCTTTAATCGAAGAAAGAATTGATAGAAATCTCTATCCTGATAGACTCTTCTTTGCTTTTGCAAATACGGTTACCACTATAGACTTTTCAAAAAAGTACAAAGGTCACGGGTGGCTCGGTATTCGATTTCAGGCAAACCCTAATGAAACTTATAATGAAATTACGCTTCACGTTAGGTTTCATGAAAATGATGCTCAGCATCAACAAAATACACTTGGTATTTTGGGGGTGAATCTGATATATGGTGCATTCTACAAACATGACGATCCAAAAAGACTACTTCGTTATCTATACGACCATATCGATAGAGATAGAATTGAAATAGATACTATAAACTTTACTGGACCAAGTTTTAAAAACATAGACAATCGATTGATGAGTCTTCAATTGATTAAAAATGGAATGACTGATGCTGTGATGTTTAGCCCAGATGGCACAAATATTCTTCCAGCAAGTATTCTTTACAAAAAAAACATATTAGCGCTTAGAGGAAGCTTTAGGCCAGTGACCAATGTGAACATTGATATGTTTGAGCATTCCTATAATATGTTTCTAAAAGAAAATAGAGTTGATAAAGCACGTACAGAAGTTATTTTTGAAATTACGCTTTCCAATCTAAAGGCTGAAGGTGAAATAGATGAAGAGGATTTCATGGATCGTGCAAAACTGCTATGTTCTTTAGGCCATACTGTGATGATTTCTAATTTTCAAGAGTACTATAAATTGGTAGAATATTTCGCTAGATATACCAAAATGAGAATGGGGCTTGCAATGGGAGTCAATAACCTAATTGAAATTTTTGATGAAAAATACTATAGAAATCTTAGCGGCGGTATATTAGAAGCTTTTGGAAAACTATTTTATAAAGATCTAAAAGTGTACCTCTACCCTATGAAAGACCCTGAAACCGGGGAATATATAAACAGTGAGAATCTAAAAGTCCATCCACGAATGAAGGAGCTATACAAGTTCTTTAAGTACAATGGTAAAGTAGTAGATATTAAAGATTTTAATCCAGAATATCTAGAAATATTTTCTCGTAATGTGCTTGACAAAATAGAAAGAAACGAACCTGGTTGGGAAAAACTGCTACCTGCCGGAATTTCCGAAACTATTAAGAAAAAAGGACTCTTTAATTGTAGGGAGTCATTATCTCTTGATGAAAAATTAGCCTAACATCAAGACTTTAAAATAAAATATTAGACCTCACAGAACTTAAAAATCTGTGAGGCCTTTTAATAATAGCGTTATTTTAATTAGTTGTAGAATACAGTTTCTACTCTAAAATTTGTGCCGCATGATCTTTGGTTTTCACTTTATCTATCACGCGCTCCACTACTCCATTCTCATCTATTATAAACGTCATTCTATGGATGCCTTCATATTCTCTACCCATAAACTTTTTAGGCCCCCAAACACCAAATCCATTAATAACTTCTTTGTTTTCATCGGCTAATAAGGGAAAAGGGAAATCATATTTGGTCTTGAAATTTTTTTGTCTTTTTTCACTGTCTGCACTAACTCCTAAAAGTTCATACCCTGCTTTCTGAAGTTCGGCGTAATTGTCACGGAGGTTACACGCTTCATTTGTACAACCTGGAGTACTTGCTTTTGGATAGAAAAAAACCACCCATTTTTTTCCTTTATAGTCTTTTGATGAAATTGGATTTCCATCTTGATCGTTTACTGTAAATTCAGGTGCTTTATCACCCGGTTTTAATGTTTTCATAATACGTACTTTTGTATAAAAATACAGTAAAATGACCAAACAAGAAAAGGTTCAGTTCGTTATCGATACTTTAAACCAACTATACCCCGAAGTGCCAATACCACTTGATCATAAAGATCCATATACACTGTTAATTGCAGTATTACTTTCTGCTCAAAGTACAGACGTGAGAGTCAATCAAATAACACCTTTGCTATTTGAAATAGCCGACAATCCATATGATATGGTAAAGCTTTCTGTTGAAGAAATTCAAGATATAATTAGACCCGTTGGACTCTCTCCCATGAAATCTAAAGGAATTCACGGATTGTCTAAAATATTGATTGAAAAATACAACGGAAAAGTTCCTGCAGATTTAGAGGCTTTAAAAACTTTTCCTGCGGTTGGGCATAAAACTGCAAGCGTAGTTATGAGTCAAGCTTTCAATATACCTTCTTTTCCAGTAGACACACATATTCATCGATCGATGTATCGATGGGGACTATCAAATGGTAAAAGTGTAGAACAAACGGAAAAGGATGCAAAGCGACTTTTTCCTAAAGATCTATGGAATAAACTTCACCTTCAAATAATTTGGTACTCTAGACAATATTCGCCCGCAAGAGGTTGGGATTTAGATAAAGATATTATAACCAAAACCATTGGTAGAAAGAGTGTTATAAACGATTATCTAAAGAAAAAGTTTAAGAAGAAATAAATCCTTCAGAACGCCTTCTAAGACTCAGATTACTCAAGGGAATAATAGAATTTGCTCTAGGAATAGTAAGTTAAGATGCTCACTAGAATTTCTAGATGATACGTTGAAATACCGATCTATTTTTTAACTCCATGCATGTCAAATAGATAAACCAAGCTAGCCATTGCTGCAGCACCTAGTTCTAATTCTCTTTTATTTATTTGATCAAAAGTATCGGTTGCAGCATGGTGAATATCGAAATAACGTTGGCTATCTGGAAGAAGTCCTGCCAATACATTAATATTTCCTTTTAAAGGGTTAATATCAGCGCCTGCATATCCTTTAACAAACAAATGGATTAGGTAAGGTTTAAACAACGGTTTCCAACTTTTTACTAATTCAAAATTAGCATCGTCTGTGTCTAATGAAAAGCCTCTAGGCGTAAAACCTCCAGCATC
>DATGMT010000140.1:0-6730 GCA_035307265.1 Aequorivita sp. | reverse complement strand
TATGCAAAGTCCTTTAAGGGATTCAAAACAAGGATAATCTCAAAGATAACGGCACTTACAACTATTCAATATATCAACAAGTTTATCTTTGGCAGAAACATCAACAATATTAAAATCAGCATTATTTAAAATGCACAACGGGTATTATTATTTTTAAATAATTAAACATATGGGGTGATTTTTAAAATGTACTCATTTCACTAATCCCGTGAACTTAAAAACCACCTTAGTAAGTAAGCTACAACCGAAAGGCTATAATAAACTTGCTAAAAAGTCATAGTTAAATGGCTTGGTTGGTTAAAGCATACTTTACAAGGAACCATATCATTTTGTTACCTTTACAATGATATGGTTCTTATTGTTTTTCATAACATAATACACATCTTTCCTTCTAGATATAATAACCACAAATGAACTTATATCTTTGTTCTACCAAATAAAGAGCGGTTATAAATCTTAGTCGAACAAGACTGATAGACTATAAATAAGTGTAGTATCATCCCTGTTTACTCCATAGACGCCCCTATAACATCTCTCTATGTTACCCCTACTCTTCTTTATAAACAATCCAGGTGTTAGTCAAATCAAAGAATTCTTTCTCAAAATATAAACCACAGCTTATATTTTAAAAAAATACAGGACATAATCCCAGGGTTGTCATTGTGTAATCATAAATTTCTATCTACCCAATATCATCGAACTACTTAAAGCCTCTATTCTTCCCTAATACAGAATTAAAAAAGAGTTGCGAAAAACAATCATTTCAACTGTTGTCTAAAGTTCTGTTAACAAGACCATAAAGACTATGTCTTCCCTTTTAAAAACTATTGAAAATAGCTATCTTTGCAAATCTTAAAATCGACGTAGAAACAACATATATCTTATTCATAAAAAATTCAATTTCATGATAAACTCTTCAAAAATAATATACACCAAAACAGACGAATCGCCGGCATTGGCTACTCATTCATTTTTACCAATTGTTAAAGCTTTTACTACACAAGCATCAATTAATGTAGAAAGTAGAGACATCTCTTTAGCTGCTCGAATTTTGGCGCTTTTCCCTGATTTTCTTTCAGAAGAACAAAGAGTTAGCGATGATTTAACAGAACTTGGTGAACTTGCAAAAACTCCTGAGGCTAATATTATTAAGTTACCTAACATTAGTGCTTCTATTCCTCAGCTTAATGCAGCTATTGCAGAACTCCAGAAAAAAGGATTTAATATTCCAAACTATCCTGTTGACCCAAAAACTGAAGAAGAGAAAGATATTAGATTAAGATATGACAAGGTTAAAGGTAGTGCTGTAAACCCTGTTTTGAGAGAAGGTAATAGTGACCGAAGAGCTCCAAAAGCAGTAAAGAACTACGCAAAAAAGAATCCACACAGAATGGGCGCATGGTCAAGCGACAGCAAAAGCCACGTTGCAACTATGACTGAAGGCGATTTTTTCCACAATGAAAAATCTTTGACTTTAGGTTCTGATGACAACCTGAGCATTGTTCTTGTTAAAAAAGATGGCTCTAAAAAAGTGCTAAAAGAAAGCCTTAAAGTTCTAAAAGATGAAATCATCGACGGAACAGTAATGAGCAAAAAAGCGCTTGTATCATTCTTAGAAGAGCAAGTAAAGGATGCTAAAGCAAAGAACCTCCTTTTTTCAATTCACTTGAAAGCTACAATGATGAAAGTGAGCGATCCAATTATTTTTGGATATGCTGTGAAAGTATATTTCGCAGATCTTTTCGAAAAACATGCCGACACTTTTGAAAAATTAGATATCGATGCTAAAAACGGATTAGGTTCTCTTGAAAAAAAACTTGCAGAGCTTTCTGAAGATAAAAGAAATGAAATCCTTTCCGACATTAAAAAAATCATGGATAACAATCCAGATTTAGCAATGGTGGACAGCGATAAAGGTATTACCAACCTTCATGTTCCGAGTGATGTGATTGTAGATGCATCAATGCCTGCAATGATTAGAAACTCTGGGCAAATGTGGGGGCCTGATGGAAAATCTCACGATACAAAAGCAGTTATTCCAGATAGCAGCTACGCTAGTGTTTATGAAGCCACTATCAATTTCTGTAAAGAAAATGGAGCGTTTGATCCTACTACAATGGGAACAGTTCCAAACGTTGGTTTAATGGCTCAAAAAGCTGAAGAATACGGAAGCCACGACAAAACTTTTGAAATTCCAGCAGATGGAAAAGTTCAAGTTTTAAACAGTTCTGGAGAAGTAATTATGGAGCACAATGTAGAAGAAGGTGATATCTGGAGAATGTGTCAAGTAAAAGACCTTCCTATACAAGATTGGGTAAAGCTTGCTGTAGATCGAGCTAGAGCAACTGGAAGCCCAGCTATTTTCTGGTTAGACGAAAACAGAGCCCACGATAGAGAGTTGATTAAAAAAGTTGACAAATACCTAAAAGACCACGACACAAACGATCTTGAGATAAAAACACTATCTCCACAAAAAGCTACTGAATACACTCTAAAGCGTGTTAAAGCTGGAGAAGACACTATTTCTGTTACAGGAAACGTACTCCGTGATTATTTAACAGACCTCTTCCCTATTTTAGAATTAGGAACAAGTGCGAAAATGCTTTCAATTGTACCACTAATGAATGGTGGTGGACTTTTTGAAACAGGAGCAGGTGGATCTGCACCAAAACACATGGAGCAGTTTATTGAAGAAAACCACCTTCGCTGGGATTCACTTGGTGAATTTTTAGCGTTGGCCGTTTCTTTAGAACATTTAGGAACAAAATTTAATAACCCAAAGGCTGTAGTATTAGCTAATGCTCTTGACAAAGCAACTGAAGGATATTTAGACAATAGAAAGTCGCCTTCAAGACATGCAAAGGAAATTGACAACAGAGGAAGTCATTTCTACTTAGCAATGTATTGGGCTGATGCTCTTTCAAAGCAAGATGAAGATCAAGAACTGAAAAAAGCATTTACACCAATAGCTAAAGAACTGAAAGAAAACGAAGACCAAATCAACCAAGAGATGATTGATGATCAAGGTCGACCCGTAGACGTTAAAGGTTATTACGAACCTACTGAAAGTTTACTCTATGAAGTTATGAGACCTAGTAAAACTTTCAACAAAATACTGGAAAGTCTCAATCCAGGTGTAGCATTACAATAATAGTAATTGAATATCAACAAAACCTTCAGTATCTTTCTGAAGGTTTTTTTATATAACACAATATCATCTTGAAGAAGAATGTAGTTTTAATATTTATTTTCCTTTGTAGCATTGGTGTTTATTCGCAAGAGAAGTTTACCATCAGCGGAACTGTCATTGAAGAAAGCTCTAGAGAAACCCTTTTTGGAGTTAATATAATAGTCCCAGAACTACAAGCGGGTACAGTAACCAATGAATATGGTTTCTATTCACTAACATTGCCAAGTGGTGAATATGAGGTTATTTATAGTAGTATTGGATACGCTTCTAAGAGGACGCAAGTTTCATTAACAGCTAATATTAAAAACGATATTGCTCTTTCTACTGACACAGAAAGTCTAGATGAAGTTGTAATAGAAACCGACCGTGAAAGATTTAATGTCAGAAGCCCTCAAATGAGCGCTAATAAATTAACCGCAAGTACAATTAAAAAAATCCCCGTTGTTCTTGGAGAAGTTGACGTAATTAAATCGCTCACTATGCTCCCTGGAATTTCTACCGCTGGAGAAGGCGCTAGTGGATTTAACGTTAGGGGTGGTTCGGCAGATCAAAACCTCATACTGTTAGATGAAGCTACACTTTATAACTCATCGCATCTATTTGGCTTTTTCTCCGTTTTTAATCCAGACGCGATTAAAGACTTAACTCTTTACAAAGGGGGTATCCCTGCTCGTTATGGCGGACGAGTTTCTTCCGTTTTAGACATATATCAAAAAGACGGAAACAAACGCAACTATCACGCTAGCGGAGGAATTGGATTAGTAGCTAGTCGTTTGCTTTTAGAAGGACCAATTAAAAAAGACAAAGCGTCTTTCCTATTAGGAGGAAGAAGTAGTTATGCTCATTTATTCCTTCCATTATTTGACAATGACAACATTGCATATTTCTATGATTTGAATACGAAGTTGAGCTATAATCTAAATGAAAACAACAGGCTTTTTCTTTCAGGTTACTTCGGAAGAGACGTGTTTAAAATTTCAGAAAGCTTCGGGAATACATTCGGAAACACAACGGTAAACCTTCGATGGAATCATCTTTTTTCTGATAAATTATTTTCAAATTTATCATTTATATATTCTGATTATTACTTCGGTTTAGAGCTTAGTTTTGTTGAATTTAAGTTTGACAGTGGTATAAGAAACTACAATCTGAAATACGATTTTACCCATTACTTTTCTGAAAACATTGACTTAAGATACGGTCTCAATAGTATTTACTATAAATTTAATCCGGGAGATGTAAAACCCACTTCCGAAACCTCAGCTGTTAATTCAGCTAAAATGACAGACAAATATGCATGGGAAAATGCAGTTTACGCAGAAGCTGACATTAAAATTTCTGGTAGGATCACAGCGCAAGCAGGGCTTAGATTATCAACTTTTAATAGGTTAGGTCAGTCTGAGCTTTTCTTATACGAAAACAACAACCCGCTTCTTTACAACAATGCTTTAGAAATTTATGAAAAAGCTAAACCTATCGATACTGTATCATTTGATCGAAATGAAACGATAAAATCATTCGCTCACCTTGAACCAAGGCTTGGAATTTCATATTTATTAGATGACAATTCCTCTATAAAAGCAAGTTATAATCGAATGGCACAGTATATTCATCTAATCAGCAATACAACTTCCCCTACTCCATTCGACATATATGCGCCAAGTGGAAAGTACATTGAGCCCCAACTTGCGGATCAAGTAGCTATTGGATATTTCAGAAATTTCAACAAGTATTCTCTAGAGGTAGAAACCTTTTATAAGAAAGTACAAAACCGATTAGACTATATAGCAGGAGCCGATTTAATAGCAAATAATGCTGTTGAGCAAATTCTTTTAAATGGTGAAGCACGGGCCTATGGATTCGAAATGTTGCTGAAAAAAAACACGGGAAGACTCCAAGGATGGGTGGCCTATACGCTTTCTAAAAGTGAGCAGCGAACACCTGGAAGAACACCTATTGAAAGTGGAATTAACAACGGTAATTGGTATAATGCTTCTTGGGATAAAACCCATGATGTTTCTATTACGGCCTCCTATGATTTATCTAATAAATGGAGTTTTGGAGCAAATTTTATTTTCCAAACTGGACTTCCAACTACATTTCCTGAAGGTCAGTATATCTATAACGATATGGTTGTTCCCGTTTATGAAGCAAGAAACAGTAGCAGAATCACCCCTTTTCATCGTTTAGATTTCTCCGCCACCTGGACACCAAAAGGAAAAGTTTCTAATTCTAACCGTAAGTCGCGATGGAAGGGAGAATGGGTATTCAGCATCTATAATGTCTATAACCAAAAAAACGCTGCATCCATTTCATTTCGAGAAAATGAAGACACTAAGCAAAATGAAGCCGTTCGACTTTCTATATTCGGAATTATTCCTTCAGTAACTTATAATTTTAAATTTTAAACATGAGACGAATCATAGCATTGACAATCTTCAGTTTGTTATTTATTTCTTGTCAAGACATTATAGAAGTAGATCTAAATAATGCTGACCCTCGCCTTGTTGTAGAAGGAAATATACACGTTTCAGAAAGCGATGGAACACTTGTTCAAAGTGAAATAAGACTTACACTAACCGCTCCCTTTTTTGACAATGAAGTGCCTTCTGTAGAAAATGCATCAGTAGAAGTTGTAGATGAATTAGGAAATATTTACCCGTTTAACCATGCTGGCGATGAATATTACTTTGGAGATATTTCGCTTGAGCTTAATACGAACTACACACTCCAGGTAATATATGAAGGTGAAGTTTACACAGCTACAACCACTCATGTAAAAACTCCTTCATTGGAGTATATAGAACAACGAGATGATGGAGGTTTTTTGGGAGATCAAATTGAGCTAAAAGTCTATTTTCAAGACTTCCCTAACGAAGATAACTATTATTATGTAAACGCTTCATCTGAAAGAGGCATTAGAAGAAATGTTATTAAAGATGAATTTTATGATGGCAACATGATATTCAGCACCTATGTTGCAGATGATTTAGCAGCTGGTGATCACGTTCGTTTCGCCCTCTATGGAATTACGGAAGAATACTACAATTACATGTTCATTTTACTACAACAAACTGGAGGTGGCGGAGGTCCTTTTGAAACACAACCTGCCACAGTTAGAGGAAATATTATCAACGAAAGTAATCCAGAAAACTATCCATTAGGTTATTTTCGCATATCAGAAGTCTCAATTATAGATTATATTGTAGAATAACTTTATAATCTAGTACGGCATCTTTTAATAGTAAAACAATTTTCTAAACCCACATTTTATAAAAGGATGAGCTTTATTAAAACAACAGAATCTGATTCTCACTATGATCATTTAGAGAAAATGAGCGTATCAGAATTATTACAAAACATCAACAATGAAGATAAAACTGTTGCAAATTCTGTTGATAAGTCTTTACCTCAGATCGAAAAGGTAACTGAAAAAATAATTGAAAAATTAAAATCAGGCGGAAGACTATTTTATTTAGGAGCAGGAACTAGTGGTCGTTTAGGTATTCTAGATGCCAGTGAATGTCCTCCCACCTTTGG
>DATGMT010000139.1:0-14561 GCA_035307265.1 Aequorivita sp. | reverse complement strand
CAATTTTTGTTAGTAAATATGTATGTCAAATATATAGATTCCATTATAGTTACCGAATGTAATTAGTATTTTTGGAATTAATTAACTTTTATTGAAATTATGCAACGCGACGAACACATTTTTGAGTTGATAGAGGACGAAAAACAACGTCAAATCAACGGACTTGAACTTATTGCTTCCGAGAACTTCGTAAGTGAACAAGTAATGGAGGCTGCAGGCTCTGTATTGACAAATAAATATGCTGAAGGATATCCTAATAGAAGATATTATGGTGGCTGTGAAGTTGTTGATGAGGTTGAGCAGTTAGCCATTGATAGAGTAAAGACGCTTTTTGGAGCTGAATATGCAAACGTGCAACCCCACAGCGGGTCACAAGCCAATACGGCTGTATTTGCAGCTTGCTTGAAGCCAGGAGATAAATTTTTAGGCTTCGACCTTTCACACGGTGGACACCTAACTCACGGATCGCCAGTAAATTTTTCAGGAAGATTATACGAACCCGTTTTTTATGGTGTAGTTGAAGAAACTGGTTTAATTGATTACGATGCTGTTGAAGAAATAGCACTTCGCGAAAAACCAAAAATGATTATCGCTGGAGCATCAGCATATTCAAGAGAAATCGATTATAAGCGCTTCCGTGAAATTGCTGATAAAATTGGAGCAATATTATTCGCAGATATCGCACACCCTGCTGGTTTGATTGCAAAAGGAATAATGAGCGATCCAGTTCCACACTGCCATATTGTAACTTCTACAACCCACAAAACTCTTCGTGGACCACGTGGAGGGATTATACTAATGGGGAAAGATTTTGACAATCCTTTCGGTATCAAATTGAAAAACGGAAACTTAAGAAAAATGAGTAGCCTTTTGGATAGCGGAATTTTCCCTGGAAACCAAGGAGGACCATTAATGCATATTATTGCTGCTAAAGCTGTGGCTTTTGGTGAAGCTCTGTCCGATGATTTCCTTCACTACATGGTTCAAGTGAAGAAAAATGCTGCTGCATTAGCAAAACACATGGTTAATAAAGGATATCATGTAATTTCTGGAGGAACAGATAACCACATGATGCTAATTGACTTGAGAAATAAAAATATCTCAGGAAAACAAGCAGAAGAAGCTTTAGGTAAAGCAGATATTACTGTTAATAAAAACATGGTTCCTTTTGACGATAAGTCTCCGTTTGTTACAAGTGGAATTAGAATTGGAACTGCTGCTGTAACTACTCGAGGCTTGGTTGAAAAAGATATGGAGAAGATAGCTGATATGATCGACGAGGTTGTTCTAAACCACGATATCGATGCAAAGCTTGAAGAAATTGGAGTTAGAGTGAATGAAATGATGTCAGGGCTTCCTCTATTTAAAAAGTAGTATTTTATACGCTTTACTTGATTTTAAATCACTGTTGTCCGATTAAAATATTACAAACCCTATTTAACTAGAGAGAACGAGGACTTAAAGCGATTTTATTAAGAGATGTCTTGCTACTATGTTTGCCTCTTAGGTTTGAAAGCTAGAAAGAATGATTAGCTAAACAAATTTGATTGTCAGGCTATTAAGAAACGTGTCTTGTGTCTTAAGTCTATTAGCGGAGCGGTCTTACATCTTAGTCGGACACGACTAATTTTAAATGAAGCGTAAAGAATTTGGTTTAAATATTAATTTGAAATTTAAAAAAATGATTACAGAAAAAGATAAAGAGTTTATTAAACGTGCCATTGAGCTTTCAGAGAAGGGAATGGACAATAACGCAGGAGGTCCTTTTGGAGCTGTGATAGTGAAGGATGGTGAAGTGGTTGCCGAAGGATATAACAAAGTTACATCTAGTAATGATCCAACTGCACATGCCGAGGTTGTTGCAATTCGCGAAGCTTGTAAAAACCTTAACTCATTTCAATTAGATGGGTGTATAATTTACACTTCTTGCGAACCTTGCCCTATGTGTTTAGGTGCAATTTATTGGGCGCGTCCAATGGCTGTTTATTACGCATGTACTAAAGAGGACGCTGCAGAAATAGGTTTCGACGACCACTTTATATATGAAGAACTCGATGGTAAGATGGAAGATAGAAGTATCAAATTCATCAACCTAAGTAGAGAAGAAGGACGTGTAGTCTTTAAAAAATGGGAAGACAAAGAAGGTAGAGTAGATTACTAAATTTCTATTTCAACTTTCGTTCAAAAAAAATTGAGCGCTTTCAATCAAATTGGAAGCGCTCAATTACTTTATAATAACCTAGTAAATTATCTAACAATCTATACTTAGATCAATTTTGGAAATTTTTTAGGGTCTGTTTCGTGCATAATAGCATATACTGTTTCATAAATATCTTCAACAGAAGGCTTGCTGAAATAGTCACCATCAGTTCCATAAGGAGGACGATGTGCTTTGGCTGTCAACGTTTGTGGCTTGCTATCTAAGAATTTGTATCCTTCTTGATCTTCGATAATATTATTTAAAATATAAGATGCAGCTCCACCAGGCACGTCTTCATCTATCACTAATAGTCTGTTTGTTTTCTTAAGACTCTTAACAATATCGTGGTTGATGTCTAGAGGAAGTAATGATTGAACGTCAATCACTTCAGCGTCAATACCAGCTTGAAGTAGTTCTTTAGCAGCATCTTCAACAAGTCTAAGTGTGCTTCCGTAACTAACTAAGGTAATGTCGCTTCCTTCTTTTAAAGTTTCAACAACACCAATTGGAGTTCTGATTTCACTTAGGTTATTAGGCATTTTTTCTTTTAAGCGATATCCGTTTAAGCATTCTACAACTAATGCAGGCTCATCTGTTTCTAACAGCGTATTGTAGAAGCCTGCTGCTTTAGTCATATTTCTTGGAACTAGAACATGCATTCCTCTCAATAGGTGGATAATTCCTCCCATTGGAGATCCACTATGCCAAATACCTTCCAATCTGTGTCCGCGAGTACGCACAATTAACGGTGCTTTTTGCTTACCATTTGTTCTGTAACGAACGGTTGCTAAATCATCGCTCATGATCTGAAGACAATAAAGCAGATAATCTAAATATTGAATTTCAGCAATCGGTCTTAGACCTCTTAAAGCCATTCCAATACCTTGACCTAAAATAGTTGCTTCACGAATTCCTGAGTCAGCTACTCTAAGTTTACCGTGCTTTTCTTGCATGCCTTCCAAGCCTTGGTTTACGTCACCAATTTTTCCTGCATCTTCACCGAAAATTAGTGATTCAGGATATTTTTGAAAGATAGAATCAAAGTTGTCTCTAAGTACAACACGTCCATCAACTTCTTCAGAATCGTTGTCGTATGTTGGAACAACTTCTTTAATAGTAGTTGCGTTTTCTTTTTCTTCTGAATATAAATGAGCACTGTATTTAGGCTGGATAAGATCGTAGTAGTTGCTTATCCAATCTTGAAGTTGTTTTTTCTCTGTTGAGTCTTCATTTACAACATATCTCAAGGCTTTACGAGCTGAACCTAATATGTCGCGTCTTGCAGGTTCTTTTTCGCTGGCAAGATCGTTTTTAATATTTTCAATGAAGTTTTTATTCGAGCTGGACTCTGCAAGATTTCCAAGAAGCGTAATTGCTTCTTGTTGTTCTTGTTTTTGTGGAGCCAAAAAGGCATTCCATGCTGCTTTTTTACCCTCACGAACTTTCTTTCTAATTTCCGACTCGATTTCAGATAGTTGTTCATCCGTGGCAATATTACTACTGATAATCCACTCACGCATTTTCTTGTTACAGTCGTGATTAGACTCCCATTCTAGTCTCTCTTCGCTCTTGTATCTTTCGTGTGATCCGCTCGTACTGTGGCCTTGTGGCTGAGTAAGTTCTTGAACGTGAATAAGCACAGGAACGTGTTCTTCACGAGCAATTTTAGCGGCACGCTCATAAGCATCCACAAGCTCAGGATAGTCCCATCCTTTTACGCGAATGATTTCGAAACCTTTTTCATTTTCATTGCGTTGAAATCCTTTTAGAATTTCCGAGATATTTTCTTTTGTAGTTTGATATTTTGCATGTACAGAAATACCGTATTCATCGTCCCAAACACTCGTAACCATTGGTACTTGAAGTACTCCAGCAGCGTTTATGGTTTCCCAGAAAAGACCTTCACTTGTACTTGCATTTCCAATGGTTCCCCATGCCACCTCATTTCCGTTGATAGAGAAATTGGTTTTATTTTGAATTCCTTTTACGTTTCTAAAAATTTTAGAGGCTTGAGCCAACCCTAACAAACGTGGCATCTGACCAGCAGTAGGGGATATATCAGAGCTGCTGTTTTTCTGAGCCGTTAGGTTTTTCCAACTTCCATCTTCATTAAGACTATGAGTGGCAAAGTGACCGCCCATTTGTCTTCCTCCACTCATTGGATCAGACTTTATATCAGTGTGTGCATAAAGACCAGCGAAAAATTGCTCGATGCTAAGTTCGCCAATTGCCATCATAAAAGTTTGGTCGCGGTAGTAACCACTTCGCCAATCACCATTTTTGAAAGCTTTAGCCCAAGCTAGTTGAGGGACTTCTTTTCCATCGCCAAAAATCCCAAACTTGGCTTTACCAGTCAAGACTTCACGTCGGCCTAACAAACTACATTCACGACTTGTGACTGCGATTCTATAATCGGTGAGGACATTATCTCTAAAATCCTCAAAAGAAATTTCCGTATTGGTCTTCGGATCTGTCTGCATTTTCTTAATTTTTAAATTATTGCAAAAGTAGCAAAATAGACGGTGTTCCGCAACGCTTGGTTTTAAATAAACATTTAGCACTAAATAGCTACTGAAAGCGTGGTGTTTAGGTAGATTTGTTAGATGAAAATTAGATTTATTCTTAAATTAAATCATAATATATCTTGAAGGTGATTTGCTAGAGCCGAATTCAATTATTCTGTTTTTCGAAGCTTAAACACCAATAAACGAATTAGTAAAATAAAAGGGAAGCCATGCATCAATACGTCAAACCAATCCATCAACTTCATACCTTCGGCACCGCCAGCTATCCATTTTAGTTTACCCCAAAGATGAGGCTCTGGGAAGAAAGGAGCTAAACCTAAGGTTAGACAAAGAATGATCACAATCCGCCAGTTGTTCAGTAGGTCCATATAAATGTAGTTCTAGTTTTAAGTGAGAATGCAAATTGGCATGTTCTTCTTCGGGTTAATTTGTTTTCTATTTCAGTTTGATTTCTAATACCATTTTCTAGTAAATAACCCCAACAATGTTTCTGGAGATAAGGTTACTATAAACCGTAACTTTTGATCGTAGTTTGGTAAACCTGGTTCAAAACCTAAATTTGAATAAACAGGGAAGTATAACTCAAAATAATCTGCTACTAAACTCAGTCGAATTCCACTGTCAAAAACTGCGGCAGTACCTCTGTGGCTATTGTGAACCAATCCAACATCTCCATAGGCGTAAATCCATCGCCATATATTAGTGCTCGCGTTTACCGTTGTAATCCAACTATTAGCAAAGGCAGGTTGTAATTGTGATTTAAAACCTCCTTCTGCAATTATTAATTGTTGGCTAAACAGGCCTGCATCTTCACTTCGTCCGTAGTAATTGTAGTCAAACATATAATCACTAGGGCGATCTAATGCAAAGCTAAAGAAGTCTTCTCCGTCTCGAGTGTCATTAAACAAGAAAACACCTGCAAAAAAACGAAGGTTTAATTGCCGGTTGTTTAAAAACAATTTCCTGTATTCCATATCCAACGATAGCTTACTAAACTTAGATGAAATTTGATAATCCACAACACTTCTAAAGTAGTTGATCAGGTTAGGATTTGAATACACATATTGAATATTGAATACGCTATAGTTTGGGTCTTCATTAGGCGTGTTTGGGTTTTCGTCCCGATATACGTTTACACTCCGAACATTTATAAACTGCTTTTCATTGTTTCTCAAATCAGAATTTCTAAATGAAAATGTCATAAATGGTGAAAATCGCTTGTAGAATAGCCCTCTATCAAATGAATAGTAGTTTCCAGAAAATCCGTAACGCATTGCGTAGAGGTTGCCTTCATCCATTTGCTGTCTATAACTAACAGATGCACTTCCTACAAGTGTTTTCGATCTAAGCCCTAATTGTGGTTCTAGGTCGTAGCTAAGTGCTTTTTTTAATAAGGTTTTATTGTGAATTCGCATTCCAGCCGAGAGTCCGTCGTATAAATTATACTTGAATACAGGAATAAAGAAAAACTGAGTGTAATTTGGATCTTCTACGTCTTGAAAAAGGCGAAGTTGAATAGGTTTGTTCAGGAGTCCATTTACCGATTTGAAGTTGTTTCTTCTATTGTATTCCGGGATTTTGCCTTCGTAATTGAGTGCTAACTTACGTATGTCTTTTGATGGGATTGTAATAGATTTTAAGCTGTCAATCGGCTCTGTCCATGTTTTATAAACAACATTATCTTTATTGAGCCCATAAAGAGAGACAGGCAAGGTAGTGTTTCTCTTGTTTTGAATAAAAACCTCTAAAGAATCACCTTTCTTTTTGACCTTTTTTATTTTAAAGTCGATGGTTTGACGGGTATCGGCAAAATCATCAAAAAACCAATTTATCGGTAAGGTTGTTCTTTTAGAAAGAAACACTTCATAGTCTGATGTACTAATAGGCTTTAGTTTGTTTTCCTGATAAAAATCCTTAATGCTGTTTTTTAAAATATCTTCACCTAAATAATCGTCTAGATACTTCAAACCACTTGCCCCGTAATAACCGTTAGCAATATTCATGTTGAACTTTATTAAGGAGTCCTTTTGTGTGGTTATGGGTTGGTGGATATTATTTCTAGCCATATTCAAATACAGAATAGGGTATTGGTCGTTAAATTCTAAGTCAGAGAGGTGAGACCAACGAATAATCCACCAATCGCTTAAGGTTCCAATCATCTTCATTTTTGGGTAATAAACGTCCACATACTCCATCATCAAATAGATTTGAAGTGCGTCTTGAAGCCAAAAATCTTTTCGAGAATTAAGAATGAAAGTATTGTCTATATAATGACGTGTAATAGTTTTTAACTGTTCCATGTCATATTCGAATCCATCGGGAAAAGGGCTTATAAAACTTGGAAGTTGATTGAGTCCGTAAACTGGTTTGGTGCGGTAATCAACATCGCTTATAACCATTTTTTCAAAGGGATAATCTCCCAGTCTTGAATTTAGAAAGTGAACAACACGATCAACCAATAATGCCTGAATAGGAGGAGTCACTCTCCTGTTTTGTATGTTGGTTTCAATGGTTAGCTTATCTGTTTCAATGGTTTGAAAAGTAGGATTTGTTTCGAAATAGATAACGGCCGATTTCCTGTTTTTCCCTACGAGTCTAGTTGTTTTTGTACGACCTTCAAAAGTTTCTGAAACTTCATCGAGGTCGCTCGTGAGTACATAGTTTGGCGGATAATGAAAATTGACCGAAAAATCAGAGGGAGTTAGATATAAATCGTCTGTGTTTTTGTTGCTGTAAACTTGCCACTCACCATCATATACTGCTGGCGATATATACCAATAGCGAAGGTTGTATTCGTTGTTTCGTGTTACTCCGTAGCGTGTAAATCTTGTGTCGGGAATTTTTACTTCATAAATGATTTGAAAGCTATATGATTCTCCAGGTAGAAGTGGATTATCTAAAGAAACTTTAAGGATGTCTACTTCTTCACCACGATTCCAAGATAGGGGTGTGGCGGAGTTTGAAACTATGTTTTCAATCGTTGTTTTTCCTCTGTCTTTTTCTTTTTCGAAGTGAAATCCACTTTCGTAGTTTTGAGCAAATCGATGGGCTAATGGTGTTGTTTTGGAAGAAAAACTATTGGCCCAATCAAAGAGATATATTTCGTGTAAAGTGTCTTTGGAAGTATTTTGATAAACAATTTGTTGGCTTATAGATATAGATTTTTTTGTAGGATGCAAGGTGGCTTCTATCTCAATAGAGTGTTGAGCCACTCCTTGAATCCCTATACACAAAAAAAGAAAGTATACTAGCCAGCGTCCTATCAAGAGGATTTAAGAAATTTAAAAGTCTGTGAATTTTGAAGATTGGTTTTTAGGTAGTAAATACCATCTGAAAAATGACTGACATCAATAGAGATGAACTGTTCATTTTTTGAACTGTACTCCAAAAGTTTTTGACCCAATGCGTTATAGATTTCTAAACTAAGACTTCCTGAAATGCTAGAGTCCAAGTGTAGGTTTAGGTTTTCTTTTACGACGGTTTTTTCCAGTAGTAATGGATTTTTAACTACAAAGTCCTGAGTGCTTAACACTAATTCTTTGTTAGTTTCTAATTCCATAACCACAGGTAAGTGGTCGCTCATTAAGTAAAGGTTGTTTCTCAGTTCTTGACTAAATTCTCCAACGCAGTCTTCGTCGTTTATATTTCCATCATAACAGTTTCCGTTGTTTCCAAAAGCTTTATAGGTGTCGGGAATGTATCTGAGTTTTGGATCTGTCATCATGTTTTCTGAAATCAGAATAAAATCAAACCTGTCATCCAATCCACCCCCTGCACCACCTCCAAATCCGCCAGAGCTAACTCGTGTGCTTTGCGTGTGGATATCTTGGAAGTTAATATTGTTATGCCATGATCCTGGACGATCAATTGGATCGGCCATAGTAATATTGTTGTCAGGGTTTAATAGTTCGATATAAGCGGGTTCTGTGTGGGTGTATAAATTTAAATCACCTGCAAAAATCACAAACGAGTTTGGATTCATGTTTTCAAGCCTTGAGGTAAGTGCTTGAACCATTTCTAATCGAAGATTTTTATTTGCAGTTCCTTGGCTAGATTTTAAATGGGTGACAAATATATTAAACAGTACAGGGTCGGTATCTTGATCGGCCGTATTGAGTCTAAGTCGATAATAGTTAATGTCTCTAACCGCTGTTGGAATAGCGTCTAATGACTCTAAGGTAAACATACCTTTTCTGTAGAAAATCAGGTTTTGATGTTCATATGCTCCAGACTCACTAGGGATAAATGGAGCCATTTTATATTCTTCACTTGTTCCGTTTAGAGAAATATCTCTAATGAGATTTGCTCCATATTCACTTTGAAGTTCACAAACCATAAATATATCTGGACTGTATTCTTCGAGAATATCTTTCAAGATCAGTTCTCGATTTTGGGGAAGTGCAGTTGGAAAGTCAAGTAGGTTGTAAACCATAGTTTTCACTGTCTCTTGTGCAGATGCACAAAAGACAGTGAAAGTAAAAAGTAATGTAAGAACAGTGTTTTTCATTCTTATTAAAGCTTAAAAGTTTGGGCTGAGGTTGTACTCATCATAGAATTCGTTCAAAATATTAAGAACTTCTTCTTCTGTATCAACCAAATGTACCAAATCTAAATCCTCTGGGCTAATATTGTTGTGGGCATTAAGTAATTGCTCTTTAATCCACTCAAATAATCCACCCCAGAACTTAGTTCCAACTAAGATTAATGGAAATTTATCAATTTTATGTGTTTGAATTAGGGTCAAGGCTTCAAAAAGCTCATCTAGAGTTCCAAAACCACCAGGCATAACAACAAATCCTTGAGAGTATTTTACGAACATTACTTTGCGAACAAAGAAGTAGTCAAAGTCAATGTTTTTGTCGCTGTCGATATATGGATTGTCATGTTGCTCGAATGGTAAACTGATATTTAATCCTACAGAAGTTCCTCCTGCTAAATGAGCTCCTTTGTTTCCTGCTTCCATAATACCAGGACCACCACCTGTAATAACTCCATAACCGTTTTCGGTAATTCTTTTTGCGATGCTTTCTGCTAGTTTATAGTTTTCGTCATCAGGTTTTGTACGGGCAGAACCAAAAATAGACACACATGGTCCTATTCGACTCATTTTTTCATAACCACTTACAAATTCACCCATTATTTTAAAAATTGCCCATGAATCATTGGATTTTACAGCATTCCAATTTTTTGGCATTTGTTCGTTTGTCATATTAATTAATTATAGGTTATTAATTTTTTTAAATTTTGTTTTTTCAGCGTCGGTTGTTTGCTCATTTAAAACATACCTTGTCTTTATAGGGAAACTTTAAGGTAGTTAGGTCTAGAATTTAGCAACCGAAATAGTTGATGTAAAATCAACTTGGCTAATTTAGCTCTTTTTTGAGGAATTGCGCAGTATAGCTTTTTTTGTTGGTAACTATTTCTTCTGGAGTGCCAACAGCCATGACTTTACCGCCTTTTCTTCCACCTTCAGGACCAATGTCAATGATATAGTCCATGGTTTTAATAATATCGAGATTGTGCTCAATAATTAAAACCGTGTTTCCTTTTTCAACTAGTTTATTTAGCACGAGCATCAGCACTCTGATATCTTCAAAATGAAGCCCTGTTGATGGTTCGTCTAAAATATAAAAAGTGTTTCCAGTATCTCGCTTTGAAAGCTCAGTTGCAAGCTTAATGCGTTGTGCTTCTCCTCCAGATAATGTTGTAGACTGCTGGCCAAGAGTTATATAGCCTAATCCAACGTCTTGAATTGTTTTTATCTTTCTATATATCTTTGGAATATTTTCAAAGAAATCGGAAGCTTCGTTAATGGTCATCGCAAGTACGTCATAAATAGATTTTCCTTTATAACGTATCTCTAATGTTTCCCGATTAAATCGTTTTCCTTGGCACGTTTCACATTCAACGTAAACATCGGGAAGGAAATTCATTTCTATCACTCTAAGTCCCGCTCCTTTACAAGTTTCGCATCTTCCGCCAGCCACATTAAAACTAAATCTTCCTGGTTTGTAGCCTCGAATCATAGCTTCAGGAGTTTTGGCAAATAGGCTTCTTATTTCTGAAAACGCACCAGTGTAGGTTGCAGGGTTACTCCTTGGAGTTCTACCAATAGGAGATTGGTTTACTTCAATAACCTTGTCCAAATGTTTTAAACCTGTTATTTTTTTGTAAGGTTTGGGTTTTTTAACCCCATTGAAAAAATGAGCATTCATGATAGGGTAGAGGGTTTCATTAATTAGAGTGGACTTCCCACTTCCTGAAACACCTGTAATTCCAATCATGGTTCCTAATGGTAAATCAATCGAAACATTTTTTAGATTGTTTCCTGTAGCTCCTTTAAGAGTTAAAGTTTTTCCATTTCCTTTTCTGCGGGTTTCAGGAATTTCAATGCGCTTCGTCCCATTTAAATAGTCGGCAGTTAGCGTGTTTTCCTTTTTTATTTCTTCTGGTGTTCCAAATGAAACAATTTGCCCTCCATATTTCCCTGCTGCAGGTCCGATATCGATTACATAGTCTGAACTCTCTATCATTTCCTGATCGTGTTCAACTACTAAAACCGAGTTTCCAATTTCTTTAAGGTGAATCAATGACTGTATCAGCCTTTCATTATCACGCTGATGCAGCCCAATACTGGGTTCATCTAAAATATAAAGAACGCCAACCAGTTGTGACCCAATTTGAGTAGCTAGCCGAATGCGTTGTGCTTCTCCACCTGATAAGGACTTAGAACTTCTGTCGAGAGCCAAATATGTCAATCCTACGTCTACAAGAAACTGTAGGCGTGTTCTAACTTCTTTAATGATTTCTGAAGCGATTTTTAATTGGTTTTTAGAAATGTGTTTTTCTAAGTTTTTAAACCAATCGGCTAGCTCTATAACGTCCATTTGGGCTAGCTCGGCAATGTTTTTGTCATTGACCTTGAAGTAAAGCGATTCTTTTCGCAACCTACTTCCTTCGCATTCTGGACATTCAATTTTGTCCATATATTCTTTTGCCCAACGTTTTAGTGAAGCAGACTCATTGGCATCAAAAGTGTTTTGAATAAATGTGGCTACTCCTTCAAAATCGATTTTATAGCTTCTTGTAATTCCTAAGGCTTTGGAGTTTACGTCAAACTTTTCATTTCCACCGAAAAAGATAATGTCTTTAGCTTGTTTTGGAATACTTTCGAAAGAATCGGTAAGCTTGAAGTTATAACGATCTGCAATTAATTCAAGTTGCTTAAAAACCCAGTTGTTCTTTGGTGTTCCGTGTGGTGCTAAAGCTCCTTGTTTTATAGAGAGTTTAGTGTCTGGAACGAGCTTGTCTATGTTTACTTTATAGAGTTTCCCTAATCCTTTACATTCAGGACACATTCCTTTAGGCGAGTTAAAGGAAAAATTATTGGGTTCAGGGTTTGGATATGAAATCCCTGAAGTTGGACACATTAAAGAGCGGCTGAAATATCTAGTTTCCTGAGTGTCGTTATCCAAAACCATCAACACGTCATCGCCGTGATACATTGCGGTGTGTATTGTTTCGGAAACACGCTTGTCCATATCGCTTTTGCCGTCATTTACCGAAGTTTCTATTTGCTCTGGAATCTTTAATCGGTCAATTACAATTTCAATATCGTGGGTTTTATAGCGGTCAATTTGCATTCCCTTTACGATATCGCGTACTTCACCATCTACACGAACTTTTAAAAAGCCCTGTTTTGCAATTTGTTCAAAGAGTTCGCGATAATGACCTTTTCTAGAGCGAATAACCGGAGCTAGAATAGTGATTTTCTTATTGGTGAAATCTTTGAGAATGAGTTCTTTGATTTGCTCGTCGCTATAACTCACCATCTTTTTACCTGTGTTGTAGCTATAGGCATCACTAGCTCTTGCATAGAGTAATCGTAGGAAATCGTAAATTTCAGTGATGGTACCTACCGTAGATCTCGGACTCTTGCTTGTGGTTTTTTGCTCGATTGCAATTACGGGCGAAAGACCTTCTATTTTATCTACATCTGGTCGCTCTAAACTTCCAAGAAACTGACGTGCATAGGCGGAAAAGGTTTCTATATAACGACGTTGCCCTTCGGCATAAATAGTGTCGAATGCCAAAGAAGACTTTCCGCTTCCAGAAAGTCCTGTTATTACAACTAATTTGTCTCTAGGGATGCGTACATCAATATTCTTTAAATTGTGAACACGAGCACCCCAAACTTCAATAAAATCCTCACTTTTTGACATAGTTTGCAAAGGTACTCAATTGAACTGAAAATTCAGATAGGAGGTCCTTAGGGCAATGTTAATTTTTGTTGAGGATTTTATTAGAGCCAAGAGTCTAGATCGCTTCGCTGCTAGAGTCTAGACTGCTGGCGCTGTTAGACTTGAGACGTATGACGGTAGGATGTAAGACGTAGGACAGATTATGAAATCGAAATCGAAATCGAAATTGAAAACGAAATCGAAAGTGGGGAGACGTTAGTGATGTGTCCTCCCTGATATAGGTTGACTGTACGCCCCTGGCTATCATATTTCGACATTAGTAGTTGCTGCTACGGGATTCAGGAACATAATCAACTAATAACCAATGGCGGTGTCGTCTCCTCGTGGATCGGCTCCTCCTTCTAGCTTTTTATTTGGCAGCACAAGAATGGCGTCCATATAACCAACTTCGGGCATGTGTTCTCCATCTAATTTATACCCTATTTCAGTTAGTTTTTGAATTGTTTCATCAGAGAATGCGCTGGTTTCATAATAGACAACATCTGGAAGCCATTGATGATGAAAACGAGGCGCACTCACTGCTTCTTGCATATTCATGCCAAATTCGTGTACATTCAAAAATGTTTGAAGTACGGAAGTGATAATTGTAGATCCTCCAGGGGTGCCTAATACCATTAAAAGTTTTCCGTCTTTTTCTATAATTGTAGGGGTCATAGAACTCAACATTCGCTTTTGAGGTTCGATTGCGTTTGCTTCTCCGCCCACTAAACCAAACATGTTTGGAGCTCCAGGTTTAGCACTGAAATCGTCCATTTCATTATTGAGAAAGAATCCAAGCTCTGGCACGTACAGTTTTGACCCATAGGAACCATTTAGTGTTGTGGTTAGAGAAACCGCATTTCCAAACTTGTCGACAATAGAAAAATGTGTGGTTTCGGTGCTTTCGTAAATGTTTATGTTGCCAGGTTTTATTTCTTTAGAAGTTGTAGCAGCTTCAAAAGAGAAACTCTCCATTCGCTTGGATAGATAACTTTTGGACATTAATGAATCTATAGGAATATTTACAAAATCTGGATCGCCAAGAAATTCACTTCTGTCGGCATAGGCTCTTCTTTCAGCTTCTGTTAATACTTGAATGTACTTTTGCGAATTGTGTCCGTATTCAGCCAAAGGAAATGGTTCGAGCATTCCTAGAATCTGGCCTAAACAAATTCCACCACTCGATGGAGGCGCCATAGAGATTAACTTGACGTCTTTATATTCAAAAACAATAGGGTCTCGCCAAGCTGCTTCGTATGCATCCAAGTCTTTTTGAGTCATAATTCCTCCGTTGTCCTCAATGTACTTAAGCATTTTCCTCGCGGTTTCACCAGAGTAGAATTCGCTTCTGCCATTTTCAGATATACGTTTTAGCGTGTTTGCTAAAGCAGGATTTCGAAGTGTATCTCCTGCTTCATACTGTTTTGTGAATATCGACTCACTTCCATTTATTCGTTTGAAGGTTTCTCTAAATTTATCAAAGCGTTCTTTTTGTTTTTCAGAAATTACATATCCATTATTGGCGAGTTCAATTACGGGAGTGAGGATAATTTCAATGGGGAGCGTGCCGAGTTTTTCGTGTGTAGCAAACATTCC
>DATGMT010000138.1:0-28787 GCA_035307265.1 Aequorivita sp. | reverse complement strand
AAGAGAGGGGATTTTCAATGTTGACGAGATCTAAGTCTCTGCGTATATAATAACCTTATTCCTCTCTTTTGTTCTTTCTGATTTATATCTAAATTTAATGAATTGTAAACTTAAGATGTATATAAAAAATAGGCGAAACAGTGGTAAAATCAAGGCTTTCGGCTCGTATCAAACTTTTTTCTTAACTGAAAGTTTCGTGCTTCGAAATCGCCTACTTTTCATATACTAAACGTTGCCACACATTTAAAAGAGATACGTAATTGATTGAAAAAACCGAAATCCAGTAGGAAGAAAGAAGATTGTAGAGATTTTATTCGGTGGACTAATTTTAGTTGCTAGCAGATTTTGTGGTGCTTCACATAAAATTAGTTTCACAATTAAGAAACATTCACCTTCTACTGCTTTTATAAGCACACTTAATTAGAATTACATCTTCATTTCAATTTCGTATTTTTGCTTTTCCTTTCTACGAAATACGTAACGTTACTTATTTATTTTTGACTGACCATGCGTTGGACCCTTAAACCTAAACCCGATTCAAATAAAGTGAAATCCCTTTGCGAAGTGCTTGGTGTGGAAGAAATAATAGCCACACTTCTAGTACAACGAGGTATTGAAACATTTGAAGATGCAAAAAAGTTTTTTCGTCCAAGTTTAGACGATCTACACAACCCATTTCTAATGAAAGACATGGATAAGGCGGTAGAACGTATAGAAAGAGCAGTTCAAAACAACGAGAATATTCTAATCTATGGAGATTATGACGTCGATGGAACCACCAGCGTAGCTTTGCTTTCTTCCTATTTAAAAAGCTATTATCCCAATGTGTCTACCTATATTCCCGATAGATATGATGAAGGCTATGGAGTTTCCTATAAGGGAATTGACTTCGCAGACGATAATAATTTTTCGCTAATCATCGCATTAGACTGCGGTATTAAAGCGATAGATAAAGTAGCCTATGCATCCCAAAAAAACATCGACTTCGTAATTTGCGACCATCACCGTCCTGGAAATATAATTCCAGATGCTGTTGCTGTTTTAGACCCAAAAAGAGAGGATTGCGAATACCCGTACAAAGAACTCTGTGGTTGTGGCGTAGGTTTTAAACTCATTCAGGCTTTAAGCGAAAAGAGAGGTTTGAAAATCGACGACTTGATTTTGTACCTAGACTTAGTAGCTACTGCGATTGCCGCAGATATTGTTCCAATGACAGGTGAAAATAGGATTTTGGCATACTATGGTTTAAAAGTAATTAATAGCAATCCTAGAACTGGGATTCAAGCCATCCTGCAAGAAGTTAAAAAAGTAACCCTAACCATTACCGACGTGGTTTTTATCATTGCTCCCCGAATCAATGCTGCAGGAAGAATGAAACACGGAATTCACGCTGTAAATCTTCTTACTGAAACAGATTTAGAGCAAGCAAGAGCATTTGCTGCAGAAATTGAAGCGTTCAACGAAGATAGGAGGGATGCAGACAAAAAAATCACAAAAGAAGCCCTAGACCAAATCATTCAGAATGGTGAGGAAAACAGGAAAACAACTGTTGTCTATAAACACAGTTGGCATAAAGGTGTGATAGGAATTGTAGCCTCTAGATTGACTGAAACCTATTATAGACCCACTCTTGTTTTTACTAAAAGCGGAGATAAGTTAGCTGCTTCAGCACGTTCCGTAACTGGTTTTGACGTCTATAATGTGTTGGAGAGCTGTTCAGAGTATATCGAGCAATTTGGTGGGCATAAATATGCGGCAGGATTGACATTATTGGAGAGTGAGTATGAAAACTTTAAAAATAAATTTGAAGAAGTAGTGTCAGAAACAATAGAGCCACGCCTCCTAACACCAGAAATTAAAGTCGATTTACAAATAGATCTAGAAAATATCACGCCTAAACTCTATAGAATCCTCAAGCAGTTCGCTCCATTTGGACCGGGGAATATGTCACCTGTTTTTATGACGGATAATCTTAAAGATATTGGAGTTGGAAAATGTGTTGGAGCCGATAATAGTCATCTTCGAGTGGTGGTAAAACAAGGAAACTCCAATCAGTTTGCTGGAATTGGTTTTGGACTTGGGGATAAACATGATATTGCTTGTACAGGAAAACCCTTTAGCGCTGCTTATTCAATTGACGAAAATGAATGGCAAGGAAACGTAAGCTTGCAGTTGAGGTTAAAGGATATTCGGGAGTGATTGTTAGACTATGTGAAGACCTACAAGCTAATAGAGTTTGTAGTTTTAAATTTCAGGGTTATAGTTTTTCAATTCAAACTTTTCTCCGTCGAAAACACCATAAGTATAGTGATTGATCCAATCACCAAGGTTGAAATAGGTTGAATTCTCGCCAACTTGAATCTCCATAGGCAAATGACGATGACCAAAAACAAAGTAGTCATAGTGCTTACTTTCCAATTTTCTTTTGGAATATTGAGCAAGCCATTCTTTTTCTTCTCCTAAAAACTTAGCATCCTCATCACCTGAAATCAGTTTGTTTTTCACCGAAAGATGTTGTGCCAATCGGACGCCAATATCTGGATGTAACCAACGGTAAAGCCATTTTGAAAAAGGATTGGTAAACACTTTTTTCATTCGTTTATAGCCTTTATCGCCCGGACCTTTTCCGTCGCCATGGCCGATGAAAAAATGTTTGTTGTTAAAAACAAACTCCTTTGGGTCGTGATATACAGGAATGTTTAATTCTGTTTCAAAATAGTCGTGCATCCACAAATCGTGGTTTCCAACAAAAAAATGAATTTGGATGCCACTATCACTCAGTTCTGCCAATTTACCAAGTGTGCGAACAAACCCTTTAGGAACAACGGTTTTATACTCAAACCAAAAATCGAAAAGGTCGCCTAAAAGAAAAATAGCCTCGGCATCTTGTTTAATTTCATCTAACCACTTTACAAAAACCTTCTCACGAGGCAAACTTTCTGCTTGTGTTGGCGCACCAAGATGGTTGTCGCTAGAGAAGTATATTTTTTTACCTTTTGGAATTTGCATTGGATAAAGATAATGAAACTGAAATGTTGGGATGTTTTAAGCTTGTAGAATGAACTCTTTAATTATCACTTGCATACCATTCGGCATAACTGCTGTCTGTTTCCTGAAGCCTTAAAGAATGTAAACTAATATTTTTAGGCAGTCTTTTTTTGATTTTTTCAGAGAAATCAATCACCATCATCTCACTTGTAGGCTGATAATCTACCAAAAGCACAGAGTGTCCGCGGTCTTTTAGCTCCTTTGCTAACTCAACGTGGGGCGTGTTTTTATTGAAAACCGTTGCGTGGTCAAAAACATCAACTATCTCTTCTTTGACAATCTTTTTCAAATCGCTAAAGTCGATAACCATTCCAAATTTAACATTGGTGTTATCGTCTATAGGTGTTCCAATTACCGTAACCGAGAGTTTGTAGCTATGCCCGTGGACGTTTCTACATTTACCGTCGTATCCATAAAGTGCATGCCCGGTTTCAAAAGAGAATATTTTGGTGATTCGAATTTGTTTCATTGTAGGAAATTAAGCCACAAAGATACTCTTTTGAAAGGAAACTTCTTTTTTGAAAAACCTATTGATTTCCAAGTTATATTTGCCGACCTTTTTAAGAAAAAATATGGCTAATGAACTCTTTGAACAATTAGACTTTGTTGAAAATCCGATGTATGAATCTATCATCGATGATTTGCTTCAAAAGAAATATAGTATAGTTGATAGTTTTTTTTCTTCGGAAGAGGTGGATCTACTCCGCCTTTCACTCGTTGCAAAATATGATGCAGATCGATTTAAGAAATCTGCAATTGGTAATTACACGAGTGAAGAAATAGATAAGTCTATTCGGGGCGATTTTATATTGTGGATGGATGAAGCCAATGCTAATGAGGCAGAAGAGCTGTTCTTTGGAAAAATCAACGATATGGTTTCATATCTGAATAGAACTTGCTTCCTCGGAATTCTTCACAAAGAATTTCACTATGCTGTATATCCTAAAGGAACTTTTTATAAAAGACATTTAGATACTTTTCAAAATGATGACCGGAGAAAACTCTCTGTGGTTTGCTACTTAAACGAAGATAATTGGCTTCCTGAAAATGGAGGTGAACTCACAATATATCTCGAAAATGAAGAACTTAATATCCTTCCTCTCCCTGGTAGGATTGTTATTTTTGAAAGTCAAGTTTTAGAACATGAAGTAAAAATAGTGAAGGCTTCCGAAAGGATGAGCATTACAGGATGGCTAAAAACTCGTTGATTATAAATTCTAAAAACAGAGTTTAGTTGTTTATTAAAGGAATGTATTTTCTTCGGAATTTAATGAAAAGTGCTACAGCTCTAAATGCAACCCAAACTGTTAGCGCTAACCAAATTCCTATAAGCCCCCATTCCATGTATTTTGAAAAATTAAGAACTGGAATAAAGCCAAGAAATGTTGCTCCTAATAACACATTTCTTAGGAAGCCCATTTCTCCTAAACCTTTAAAAATTGAATCTAAAGTAAAAGCAAGCGCATTAAATGGTAGACAGATTAACACCATAAAGAACATTCCGTAAAAAACAGTGAGGACAACTTCTTCTTTGTTGAAGATGAGTCCGAGTGGTTTATAAAGTAGGAAACCTGCCAAAGCCAAAGCAGAGGCTACCAATATGTTATAGAAGTTTACTCTTTTAGTAAGTGTCCAAAGTGCTTTGTAGTTCCGTTCGCCAAGAAGTTTTCCACCCAAGATATTTCCCGCAGCACCGTATCCATCTAAAAAGAACGCTGTGAAAATCCAAATATTAAATGCAATTGTATGGGCTGCAATGTATTCTTTCCCTAATGAGGCTGCTTCTCGAGTAGCTAGTATTAAAGCAATGTTTAAAGCCACAGATCTTAAAAAAAGATTGAAGCTCATGCTAACTAATCGGTTTATTTCTGGATGAAGTGGGAATTTCAGCTTTAGGGAAACTTCGGTTTTCTTAAGTAGAAAGAAAAGCGCTAATAGTGCCATAAATATCTGTGAAATAAGGCTTGCCCATGCGGCACCCACGATTCCCATTGGAGAGATATATCCTTCAACTCCAAAAACTAAAGCGAAGTCTAATCCAATGTTTAAAGCAGCACCAATTGCCGCAATAATCATAGGCCAAAAAGTGTTCTGAAGACCTCTAAAAATTCCAAAAACAGCAAAGGTGAACAGTGTTAATGGAAATCCCCAAACCCGTATGTTATAGTAGTCAATACTGAAGTCTAGCACAATTCCTTCGGCATTCATCATAGAAAATATTTCCTCTACAAAGAAATAGGTAGATCCTAAAACAATGATGCTTAGCCCTATGTTAAAGTATATGGCTTGTGCTGGAAAATTATGAAGGTCTTTTATTTTTCCTGCCCCTAAATTTTGCGAAACTATAGCGGAGATTGCACTTCGGGTTTGTCCTAATATCCAAATTAAAGCAGATAGAAATGAACCAACTATCCCAACGGCCGCCAACGATTCTATTCCAAATTCTTTGATGTTTCCAACTACGGCTGCATCTGTTGCAGAAAGCACAGGCTCAGCAATTCCTGCTATAATTGCTGGAATTGCAAGTTGCTGTATACGTTTGAAGGAAATGTCGGTTGGCTTCATTTTTATTAAAAAAAGCAAAACTAAGGAAAAACTATAGACCTTTGAACGGTTCTTTAAAGTTGGAAAAGATTTAGAGAATAGAGTTCTACATGTTTCTCGCTATTGTATGAAAAAGAGATTTTTCAACATAAAATATAGAAGGCAAAGGAACGGTATAGTTGAAGTTTTTATTAAAACACGTGATGATCTTTTTGTGGTTTGTGTAGGGAGTTGTCAGTGTTTTAGAGGGCTATATGGATTTTTTTAATGCTTGAAACTGAATGAGAAAGCGTTTAAAAAATTTTCAAAAAACCCGTTGTATTTATAAGCAAGAAACAACTATCTTTGCACCTGCCAAACCTAAGGGTAAGGTGAATCAAAAATGGGGTAATGTTTTCACCCATACATAATTAAAAAAAAATAAACAGTTATATAAATGTCACAAGTTACAGGAAAAGTTGCTCAGATCATCGGCCCGGTAGTTGACGTTGCTTTCGATAGCGGCGCCGAACTTCCAAAGATTTACGATTCTTTGGAGGTAAACAACAATGGTAACCTATTGGTTCTTGAAGTTCAATCTCATATTGGAGAGCATATGGTGAGAACCATATCGATGGACTCTACCGATGGACTTAGCCGTGGTGCTGAAGCAGTCGCCACAGGTGAACAAATTCAAATGCCTATTGGTGAAGCGGTTTATGGCCGACTTTTCAACGTGATTGGTGATGCTATCGACGGAATTGGTAATTTGCCAAAATCAGGTGATCAAGGACTTCCAATTCACCGTGAAGCACCAAAATTTGAAGATCTTTCTACTTCAACAGAAGTGCTTTATACCGGAATTAAAGTAATCGACCTTATTGAGCCTTATGCAAAAGGAGGAAAGATTGGTCTTTTCGGTGGAGCAGGTGTTGGTAAAACAGTACTAATTCAAGAGTTGATTAACAATATTGCAAAAGGACACGGAGGTCTTTCAGTTTTTGCTGGAGTGGGTGAACGTACTCGTGAAGGGAATGACTTACTTCGTGAAATGCTTGAGTCTGGAATTATCCGTTACGGCGACGACTTCTTAGAGTCTATGGAAGCTGGAGGATGGGACCTTTCTAAAGTAGATAAAAGTGCTATGAAAGAGTCGAAAGCAACTTTCGTTTTCGGACAAATGAATGAGCCTCCAGGAGCACGTGCTCGTGTTGCTCTTTCAGGATTGACAATTGCAGAGTACTTCCGTGATGGAGCTGGTGAAGGACAAGGAAAAGACGTTCTTTTCTTCGTTGACAACATTTTCCGATTTACTCAAGCAGGTTCAGAGGTGTCGGCACTTCTTGGACGTATGCCATCTGCAGTAGGTTACCAACCAACGTTGGCTTCTGAAATGGGTGAAATGCAAGAGCGTATTACTTCAACAAAAAGAGGATCTATTACTTCTGTACAGGCGGTTTACGTTCCTGCAGATGACTTGACGGATCCAGCACCAGCAACAACGTTTGCTCACTTAGATGCTACTACAGTACTTTCTCGTAAAATTGCTGAGCTTGGTATCTATCCAGCTGTGGATCCACTAGATTCTACTTCTAGAATTCTTAGCGCAGATATCTTAGGTGATGAACACTATAACTGTGCACAAAGAGTAAAAGAACTTTTACAACGATATAAAGAGCTTCAAGATATTATTGCAATTCTTGGTATGGAAGAGCTTTCAGAAGAAGATAAGTTGGCTGTTAACCGCGCTCGTCGTGTTCAGCGTTTCCTATCTCAGCCTTTCCACGTAGCTGAACAGTTTACAGGTATTCCTGGTGTATTGGTTGATATTAAAGAAACTATTAAAGGTTTCAACATGATTATGGACGGAGAGTTAGATCACCTTCCAGAAGCAGCTTTCAACCTTAAAGGAACTATCGAAGAGGCAATTGAAGCTGGTGAGAAAATGCTTGCTGAAGCTTAAATAGAGCGTAGATTTCAGACGTGAGAAATGAAATTTGTTTCACGTCTGAAATCTAATGTCTCATATCTAACGTCTAACGTCTGAAAATATGTATTTAGAAATAGTAAATCCCGAAGCATCCTTAGTGTCTGGAGAGGTAGAAAGTATAACCGTTCCAGGAATACAAGGGCAGTTTCAAATGCTGAATAATCACGCGCCTGTTGTTTCAGTTTTAACAAAAGGGAAAGTGAAGTTTAAAGGAAATCCTACTATTGCAGAAGAATTCCGAAGTAAATTTACACAAGAAGACGGTAGTTGGGTACTTAACATCAACGGTGGAACTGTTGAATGTAACAACAACCGAGTGATGATACTAGCCGATTAATATTTTATAATCATTAGATATAAAAAATGCTTCCATATGGAAGCATTTTTCTTTTATATAATATTTCTAAAAACGGATTTAGTTTAATTTATCCGTCAGCTTCTTAAATGTCTTACTTGGGTCTTTGTGTCCGTACAAAATTCCGTACACAGCGTCTATAATCGGAGTCTTAGCTTTTTTCTTACCTCTCTGCTGATTGAGCTCGTAAGCACTTTTGGTAGCATAATATCCTTCTGCAATCATGCTGAGTTCCATTTGAGCGCTTTTAACGGTATATCCTTTCCCAATCATAGTTCCGAATAGCCTATTTCGACTAAAGGTAGAGTAGCCCGTTACGAGTAGATCTCCTAAATATGCTGAGTCGTTTATATCTCGCTTCATTTTATGGACTTTCTTGACGTATCTTTTCATCTCTCTGATGGCATTACTCATCAAAACACTTTGGAAGTTATCGCCATACCCAAGACCGTGTGCAATCCCAGCCGCAACTGCGTATATGTTTTTCAACATAGCAGCATATTCGGTTCCTAATACGTCATCACTGATTGTACACTTTATAAAATCACTGCGAAGTGCATTGGCCATTATTTCTGCTTTTTCACTATCAGCACTTGCAATAGTTAGATAGGAAAGTCTTCCGAGAGCCACTTCTTCGGCGTGACAGGGTCCTGAAATTACGCCTATATTGTTAAAAGGAACTTTATAATGTGTGTTGAAGTGATCCCCAACTATTAAACTAGTTTCGGGTACAATCCCTTTAATTGCAGAAAACACAACTTTATCTTCTAAAGAAACTGTTAGCTTTTCTAGTTCTTTTTGAAGGAATGCAGAGGGAATTACAAAAATTAAATAATCGGCAGATGCTACAGTTTCGTTGATATCGTTACTTAGGTTAAGCTGTTCTAAATCAAATTCTACAGAGCTTAAGTAATTAGGGTTATGGCCGTGTTTTTTGATGAATTCAATAGCGCTTTCACTTCGCATATACCATACCACTTGGTCGAGGTTTTCACAAAGCATTTTTACAATTGCCGTAGCCCAACTTCCACCACCTAATACTGCGTATTTTCTTTTCGTAGTCATTCCAATCTGTTTTAAATTCTAAATGTATATTCCTAATCAAAAGAATATAACTCGAATTATTTCAAAAATAATAATTCCTTGTAAAAGTATTCTTTTTAGGAGAAAGCACTAAGTGTGCCGTGGTATTTACGATTTATAAAAATTCATTTCGTCAATGTATTTCCATACTCCTGGAGCTACTAAAGGACGAATATCTTTTTTGTCTTTTACTGCACCTCTGATAAATGTTGAGGAAATTTCGATAATTGGAGCGTCGATTTTCTTGATTTTCTCGTGAAAGACCTCAGTACCATCCTCGGCTATAGATCTAAATTGTGAATCTACATTACCTTCAGAAATACGTGGATATACATAGATGCTATAACGATCTAGTATGACTTCGTAGTTTTTCCATTTATGAAGGCTTTTTAGATTGTCTTCACCCATAATTAGACAGTAATCGTTATTAGGATACTTTTCTTCTAAATGAGCAAGCGTATTTACTGTATAATTGGGTTGAGGTAGTTTAAATTCTGCATTACTACCTCTTAGTTTGGGGTAGTCTTCAATTGCCATTTCAACCATCGCTAAACGATGATAGTCTTCAAGTAAAGACTTTTTCTTTTTGTGTGGATTGTGAGGGGTTACTACAAACCAAATCTCATCTAAATCGCTGTATTCGGCTAGATGATTTGCTATTATAAGATGCCCCACGTGAATTGGGTTGAACGTACCAAAGTAAAGTCCTATTTTTCTCTTCTTCATTTTCAACACGGACGCTTTTAAAACTCTATTTTCTATCTACTCCAATAAAATCAGCTACCAAATCATGTGCTTCATTTAGTGCTGTTTCTAAATCGTTGTTTTTAATTATATAATCAAATTGAGGTGCTGTAGCTAACTCTACTGACGCTTTTGCAATTCGCATGTTGATGCGGTCGTCGCTTTCTGTTTGACGCTTTTTAAGTCGAATTTTTAGTTCATCGATGCTTGGCGGTTTAACAAATACAGCCAAGGTTTTTTCGGGATATTTCTTTTTTATTCGAAGTCCTCCAACAACGTCAATATCGAAAATCACGTTTTTACCGTTGCTCCAAATTCGCTCTACTTCGGTCTTTAAAGTTCCGTAGAAATTATCTCGGTACACTTCTTCCCACTCAAGAAAATCACCATCTTTAATGTGTTGTTTAAATTCCTTAAGTGAAATGAAGTAATAATTTTCGCCATGCTTTTCGTCACCACGAGCTTCGCGGGATGTACACGATATGGAAAATCCGAGGTTTAAATCTTCTTGAGCTAGTAAATGCCTGACGATTGTGGTTTTTCCGCTTCCCGATGGGGCCGAGAATACTATTAATTTTCCGTCTTTGTGTGAATCCATTAATTTTGATGCTTAGAGTTTCAGTTTTATAAAAAGAAAGTGGTTAAAGTACGTTTAAAGCTTGCTCTTTTATTTTTTCTAGTTCATCTTTCATTTGCACAACAAGTTGTTGCATAGGGGCGTAATTCGCCTTACTACCAATGGTGTTTATTTCTCTACCAATTTCCTGAGTGATAAAACCAAGTTTTTTCCCGTTAGAGTCATCAGAGTTCAAAGTTTCCTTAAAATAATTTAAGTGATTTCTCAATCGAACAATTTCTTCAGTAATATCATATTTTTCTAAATAATACACCAACTCTTGCTCAAACCTGTTTTCATCTACCTTTTCTTTCAAATCAGAAATAGCCTTGTGTAGTCTTTCTTTCACAGCAGGAATCCTTTCAGGATCTACAGCAATAACCTCTTCAAGAAGTTTTGAAATATTTTCAATTCGTTCAACAAAATCCTTTTCAAGTACAGCGCCTTCATCTGCTCTGTATTTGTTTATAGATTTTAAAACCTTTGTAATGCCTTCTAAAATTGCATTATATTCATTCTCGTCTATTTCTTCTTTCTCAGTTTTTAGCGCATCTGGCATTCTGACAGCCATTTTTAGTAGTTCTACTGGGTCGCCATTTACAACATTTGATAGTTGCTTTATATACTGCTTTACGATTACTTCGTTTAACT
The DNA here is from genome assembly GCA_035307265.1 of Aequorivita sp. Classification (GTDB taxonomy): domain Bacteria; phylum Bacteroidota; class Bacteroidia; order Flavobacteriales; family Flavobacteriaceae; genus Aequorivita. Next base: position 17,777 of record DATGMT010000138.1, on the reverse strand, counting down.
GGGTAGTTGTTGCCTCTCCAGTGACCTCGATATAGATAGAAAAATCAACTTTACCGCGTTGCATCGACTTTGCTAGGATATCTCGCATTTCAAGCTCTTTTTCACGGTATGCAGATGGAATTCGAGTGTTGAGGTCGAGTCCTTTACTGTTCAGTGATTTAATTTCAATAGTAATGGTTTTGGACGGCAGCTGAATTACTTCTTTGCCGTATCCTGTCATGGATTGGATCATATTTATATTTTATTGAAGCGCAAAGGTAAGAAAATACTCGTTAGTCTAAGGTCGAGAGGTGCTAAGAGTACTTAACCTATCTTTTTATAATTTGTTTAGAAAATCAATCGCTCTTTCTTCACTGTAATATATTGCATTAGTCTTATGAAAACCCACGTGGCCACCGTATTTAGGAGTTTCTAAGAAAAAGTTTTTCATGCTTGACGCTATGTCGATAGGGTAGCAGTCTTGTGAAAGAAAACTATCGTTTTTAGCATTTAAGATGTAAAATGGAATTTTGATGTTCGGCAGGAACTGTAAACTACTGTTTTTTTGGTAGTACTCATATGCATCACGAAAACCATGGGCTGGTGCCGTATATAAATTATCGAAGTCTAAAAGTGATTTAATCTTCCTGTAATTTACAGTTTCTTTTTCTGGAAACTGTTCCATTTTCACCTTGTACTTTTCACGAAGCTTAATTAAAAACGAAAGGCTATATAGCCAATTATGAGATTCGCTCAAGGCTTCTAACGAGCCTTTTAGACTCAAAGGAACTGAAATTGCTACTGCTTTCTTAATTTGGTTTGGAACAATATCTCTTTCGCCTAAATATTTTAGAAGTAAGTTTGCTCCTAAGCTAAAACCAATAAGTGCAATTTCTTCATAAGTGTCTTTTTCTAGCACATAGTTTATTACACTTTCTAAATCTTCTGTTCTTCCTGCATTGTAAGAGTCGTAGTTGATATTTGGTTCTCCGCTACAGCCTCGATAGTTTACTGAAGCCGTGTCCCATCCGTTCAAAATAAGATGTAAGGCTTGACAAACCATATAAGTTCTTTTTGAGTTACCTTCTAAACCGTGAAGGAGAATTGCCACCTTTTTTGTAGGCTTCTCTGAAAATGCCCAATCGATATCAAGAAAATCTCTATCTGGTAAGTATAAACGTTTCCGTGTGTGCTCTAATTCTGGAGCCGTTCGAAACTTAGAAGAATAGATAGTGGAGATATGTCCGTTTCTAAAAAGAAAATTAGGCTTGTAGTTGTTAGTTATAATGGGCATTTTACGATTTTCAACTTTAACACAATCTAAACAAATTCACTATGCTTGCATAATAAAAGTAGTTTAAGTTTGTATAAAATTTTTTGAAAATGTACACAAAACAGTTTGATATTAGATGGAGTGATGTTGATGCCAATCGCCATTTGAGAAATAGCGCTTATATTGATTACATGAGCCATACACGCATGAGCTTTATGATGGAGAATGGCCTTAGTCAAAAACACTTGGTGGCTCATAACCTTGGGCCCGTTGCATTTTATGAACACATGTATTATTTCCGTGAAGTATTCCCAGGAAAACCAGTAAAGGTTTCTCTTCAGTTAAAAGGAATTTCAGAAGATGGGACTTACTTCCAATTTCTACATAATTTCTATGATGAAAATGGAAATAACTTCGCCCGTTGTGAAATGATGGGAGGTTGGATAGACATGGAAGCAAGAAAACTAACAGCTCTTCCAAAAGAGATTCTCGATAAGTTTAATCAGTTTGAAAAATCAGATGACTTCAAGATAATTTCAAAGGAGGATACCAGAAAATACGGACAAAAGCCACAGCATTTAGAGCAAGTTTAAGTCTCTGTTTTCAGGTTAACTTTCGGTTTTCTAGTTGATAGATATACCCCAAAAAATATTAAGGATGCTGCTCCAATTCTAAGTGCATTTAGAGTATCTGCGCCCATTAATATTGCGAAAACGGTGGCTACAAGTGGCTGAAGATAAATAAAGACCCCTACGGTTGAAGGGCTTAATTGTTTTAGCGCAAAAATATTAAACAGATAGGTCAAAAATGTTGTTGCTACAACCACGAAGGCCATTTGTCCAATTTCAGATGGATTAAGACTGCTCCACTCAACCTGAATGAGCTCTGAATATCCTATTGGAAGGTTGATGCAAAATGCGATTAGGAAGAAAAACTTAAGTAGTGTAACGGGTTTGTACTTGGACACTAGTGGTTTCACCAATATCAAATAAAAAGAATAGGAAATAGCATTTAGAACAAAAAGCAGATTTCCTAATGGAATGTTGGGGGCATTTGTTTGCGTTTTTTCTTGGAATACAATTAAAACCAATGCTCCCGAAAGTCCGAAAACAATTCCAAAAGATTTTATCCAAGTAATTCGCTCTTTCAATATTAGCGCTGTTAACAATAACAACAATACTGGAGTGATGGTCATTGAAACTGCGCTGTTGATAGGGGTTGAAAGACTAAGTCCTTTAAAGAACATTAGCATATTCAGGACCATACCGAAAACTGCACATGCACCTATTCGCCACCAATCGTTTTTTTCTATTCTTTCAGATTTTGTGAATAAACTCAAAGTCCAAAATAGAATAGCTGCGCCACCTACTCTTAAAACAATAAATCCAAATGGTTGAATAATGTGCGGCATCAACCCTTTGGCTATCGTGTGATTGATTCCGTAAATTGTTTCGGTTGCCGTCGCGGCTAAAAGAGCGATTAGGCGCTTATCCATTATTTTTTGTGAATAGAAGTTTTGGCTGCTGCCACAGTTTTAGAACTACTTCCTATAAAAATCTCATTATTATTAATAATAACAGGGCGCTTTAAAAAAGTGTAGTGTTCTAGAATAAGCTTCTTGAAATCTTCTTCTTGGAGGTCTTTGTTTTTTAAATCGCGTTCTTGATATAATCTCGCTCTACGACTAAAAAGTGCTTCATAACTTTTAGTGAGTTCATAAAGTTCTTGTAGTTGCTCCTCTGTAATTCCTTCCTTTTTAATGTCTTGAGTAGTAAATGAAGCGGGAAGTTTGATTTCATCCATCACTCTTTTACAAGTGTTACAGGTAGATAGATAATAAATTTTCTGCATTTCTAAATCGTATTTTTAATATGAATATATCAAGGTTTGCTTAAAAATGGTTTGGCATCTTTTAAAGGTATTTTCAATTCAATAGGGCCGTCAGCATAACTAGCTATATCGTATTGATTGTACACAAATATTAAACTATCTGTAGTAAAGCCAACTGTCTCTGGAAGATAGAATGTGTCATCTTCAAACCAAAATCCTACTTCGTTAATAGATTGATCTTTGTCGATGTTTTGTTGACTTCGGAATTTACTCTCAGCAAAAGCGATAAACTTCTTTTTGTCGTTTACTATATTATCTATTGAAACTTCATTACCGGTTTCTGGGTCTATATTTAAAAATGTAGTAGTTCCATATCCATGAGCCCCACCTGTGTATAGATATTGACGCATTTCAAAACAAATTAATTCAGGAGTGTTGTAGATTTCTGATATTGATACTTCAGCGAAATAGTCGGCGGCCATATCTGGAAATCTTGATTTGTCTTCAAAATAAGAATTGGCAAAATTACTCGCAGCCTCTTCTATCGTTTGTAATGCTTGCGATGATCCTTCAGAAATTGTAAGTGAGTTGATAATAAAATCATTCAGTCTTTTATTGATTCGGCTTGCAACTTCATCATTCCCAAATGCTTCTAAATAGTTTATTGTGATTTCTGGACATATACGGTTCTCACATAAATTTAAATCGCCTTCAGTTAGACTTTTAGAAGCTATCTCAAGTGATTTGTCTTGATCACAGCTTATGGCAATAATATTAAAGAGTAAAAGGAAAATAATTTTGTTTTTCATGTCTAAAAGAAATAGATGGTTTAGCAATCACAAAAGAACGCTTACATTTGTTCTTTCAAAAGTAACAACTTTAAAATCAGTGATTGTAAAAGTTATATTAAATAATAGATGGTAGCTAAATGTTGTGCGTATTAAACCATATTTTTTAGATAGAATATCATTTTCATTAACTTCATCTTCTAATATGAAAATTGAAACTGCCTTATGAAATTTAATACCAAAACAATTCATGGAGGACAAGAAAATGTAGACCCTGCTTATGGTTCTGTAATGCCACCAATTTATCAAACTTCTACTTTTTCACAATCTACGCCTGGTGGACATAAGGGTTTTGCATATGCAAGAAGTGGGAACCCCACTCGCGCGTCTTTAGAAAGAGCTTTGGCTAGTATTGAGAATGGTAAATACGGACTCGCTTTTGGTAGTGGTATGGCGGCTATTGATGCTGTTTTAAAGCTTTTGATGTCTGGAGATGAGGTGATTTCGACAAGTGATCTTTATGGAGGAACCTACAGGCTTTTTACTAAGATTTTTAAGGGTTTTGGAATTAAATTTCATTTTGTTGAAATGGGAAACGCCAACTCAATCCAGAGACATATCAATGAGAATACTAAATTGATTTGGATTGAGACCCCAACAAATCCAATGATGAACATAATCGATATTAAGGCTGTTTCTAAAATTGCTAAAGCAAATAACTTACTTCTTGCGGTTGACAATACTTTTGCAACGCCCTACCTTCAGCAGCCCTTAGATCTTGGAGCTGATATAGTAATGCATAGCGCTACAAAATACTTAGGCGGCCATAGCGACGTGGTTATGGGAGCTTTAGTGGTGAAAGATAAAAAGCTAGCAGACAACCTTTATTTTATTCAAAATGCAAGTGGAGCAATTTGTGGTCCACAGGATAGTTTTCTTGTTCTAAGAGGGTTAAAGACACTCCACATTCGAATGCAAAGGCACTGTGAAAATGGAAAAGCAATAGCCGAATATCTTTTAAAACATCCTAAGATAGAAAAAGTATATTGGCCTGGATTTGAAACTCACCCAAACCATTATGTCGCTAAAGAACAAATGAAAGACTTTGGAGGGATGATCTCATTTGTTACTAAAGGGAGTAATTATGAAGAATCTATCCGACTAATAGAAAGTCTTAAAATATTCACTTTAGCTGAAAGTCTTGGAGGCGTTGAAAGTCTTGCTGGACATCCAGCAAGTATGACGCATGCAAGTATCCCGAAAGAAGAGCGAGAGAAAATAGGGGTTGTCGATTCTTTAATTAGATTAAGTGTAGGTATCGAGGATGTTGATGACTTAATCAATGATTTAAAACAAGCGCTTGACTAATAGATTAGATAGTAAAGAAAAAGCCTCACGGAATTAATTCCATAAGGCTTTTTTGATTTATTAAACGGATGATTAGTTGTCAGTCAAAGTAGAAAATGTACCCTACGTTTAACCAAAACATCCAATCGTTTGCTTTGTTTTCTGGAACTTGGATGCTTCCATTGTTCTCAAAACTCGGATTGAGTCCATCAACCCAATCGCTAAAATATTGTTGCCAACGAGCGTCTAACATTAAATCAGACATTTTCGTTAGTTTATAACGCACTCCCACACTACCTACGATAGCCCAAGTAGATCCTCTTTCGTTTTGAAAAGCATTGAAATATTTATCTGGTGTGGTTGCAGAAGTATTTAATCGACCTATGGATGATTTTACTTCTGGACTAAAGTTTACGTAGTGAACTCCTAAGCTAAGAAAAGGTGCCAGTTTAGGTCCTCCTGCTTGAAAGTCTCGAATGCTTAATGGAAAGTACTCTAACTGTGAACCAATTTCAAAAACAGAAGTAGATCCCGTCATTGCACGAAGTTGGTCTGCAGTCTTGGAGGTTCTTTCAGAGCTAACCCACTCACCATAGTGCTGTAGGTTTGTTTTATGAAAGCTTATTTCGTTTCGAATCTTAAAGTGATCATTAAAATATGTGTCACGAGTATAGCAGTTACAATCTGCACTATATGAAAAGTTGAGATAATGAACCACCCCAAACCCAATTCCCGTATTTCCAACGTTTGTTTTAAGGTTGTTGCGCTGCCCGAAATCGGAGTATAGAGCAACGGGGCCAACAATTACACCCAGTTCGTGAGATAAGCCTGCTTGGCTGAATGCTTCTTGCTTAGTGAAGACTAACAAGAAAAACACCATTAGCAATAATCTGGTATTCATTATAAAGTTGGGTTTAAATTGAGACACGACAAATATATAAAAACATCTTTAAGGTTGAGCTAAATTCAGCTTTTTTGATAAAATTGTTAAAAAAACCTACATATCCTATTAATCATAAAAATCTTTCAAAGCGTTTATTAATGATTTGTCATGTGGAATAATCTTAATTTATTGTGGGGGAATTTATAAAGATAAAATATTTTTTAAACAAATCTCTAAAGGATTTTAAAAATACACCAATATTCAATTATGTTGTGCACTTTATATTCCTTCTTATTGTTGGAAATTTAAAAAAATAAGCATCTAGTTTAAAGGAATAATTAAATTACCTAAAAGTAATGAATGTCTCTATCGTTAGTAGTTATCAGACATCTAATGCAGCTCAAAGCATTCTGATATGTTTAGCTAACTTCAGTTTAAAATAGACTCGTTTAAAATCCAAAAAGTTATTTTTCTTTCTGTCCGGCAATAAAACACTATTTTAGCATGTTTAAATATCAAAACAGTTTTTATGAGAATTTGGATTGCCTTCTCAATGCTATTATTTTCATCTGTAGTCATGGCGCAAAACTATCAGAATCGTTGGACAGGCCATTTTTCATATGTTTCTGTCAAAGATATTTCTTATGGAGATAACAAAGTTTTTGTAGCATCAGAAAATGCAATCTTTATATATGACCTTTATACTAAGAATATAAAAACAATGTCGACCATTCAAGGTCTGTCGGGTGAGTTTATTACAGCAATTCACTATAGCGACGAGTATAATGTACTTGTTATTGGTTATGAAAACGGACTAATTAATATTGTTAAGGAAGGCGAAGAAAATGTGATGAAGGTGGTTGATATATTAGAGAAACAAACCATTCCGCCAGATAGAAGACAAATCAATAATTTTAATGAACATGATGGAAATCTTTATATCTCAACTAAGTATGGTGTGTCTGTTTACAACCTAGCCCGATTGGAATTTGGCGACACATACTTTATTGGAAATGGAGGAGCGCAAATAAATATAGTTCAAACCATTGTTCAAGAGCCCTACATTTTTGCGATTAGTAATACAGAAGGAGTTCGACGAGCTATAGTAAACGATGATAATATAATCGATTATCAAAATTGGAATACAATTGCCAATGGTGGCTTTAGAGCTATCGGAAAACTGGGATCTGAGCTGTATGTGGCAAACATGAGTAATAGTGTTCTAAGGATTACTCCTGATGGAAGTACAACTACCGTAAAAAACTTTACAAATATAATATCAGGGTTTAAGAGTTCCGAAAACCTACTCACTATAACTACCTCAAATTCGGTTAATGTTTATTCTGAAGGATTTGTCTCAGAGGCTGAAGTAAACAACGTGCAAGGCTTTGATTTAGATTTATTATCTGGTTTAGCGCTTAATGGGAAAGTGTATCTTGGAACCTCTTCCGATGGATTATTAATAGTGCCTTTTGGTAGTACACAATCCACACAAATCTTACCTAATGGACCTATTAGAAATAGACCTTTCGCACTCGATGCTACTTCGGGTCAACTATGGGTTACTTTTGGTGAAACGGATATCGATTTTAATCCATATTATCCTAATGGACAATTGAGCCGTTATGGAGTTAGTCATTTAAAAGACACTCTTTGGAATAATATATCGTATAATGAATTGAGTATGGCTGTTGGAGGTGAGCCTACAGATTTATTGAAAGCAACAATCAACCCCAATAATCCAAAAGAAGTGTACATGAGTTCGTTTCAAAAAGGATTGTTGAAGATAGTGGATGATGAGCCCATTGTTCTATACGATGAAACAAATAGTCCTTTAGATAAGGCGGGAAATGCAGGAATTCGACTATACGGTTCTGAATTCGATATGGAAGGCAACTTGTGGTTTGTACAAAGTAGAACCGATAAAGGACTTATAAAACTCACGCCTAACGGACAGTTTGTAAAAACAGATATATCAAACTATATAAGCGTATCATCGGAGCTTGCATTGACAAAACTTGCGATTAGTAGAGAAGGATATGTTTTCTTCGGAGCTTATTATGGAGGTGTATTAGGGTTTAATCCCACGAATAATATGATTAGTAAAATTGGTGAAAACTCAGGGAATGGTAATCTACCTTCTGCAAACGTTCGAGCCTTAGCTTTTGATGCACAGAATAGATTGTGGATTGGTACACTTAGAGGACTGCGTGTAATTTATAGCCCGTCAAGCTTTTTTGACTCTGGCGCTCCAGAATCACAACCTATTATAATCCTCGAAGATGGAGTTGCTCAAGAATTATTATATCAACAGTCTATTACAGCAATAAAAGTTGATGGATCTAATAATAAGTGGATATCTACTGCAAGTTCAGGTGTGTTTTATCTTTCTGCAAATGGACAAGAAACATTGTTGAGGTTTACTAAAGATAACTCGCCACTTCCAACAAATAACGTTCAGGATATAGCAATAGATCCAAACACAGGAGTTGTGTATTTTGCAACAACACAAGGTTTGGTGGCTTACAAAGGAACCGCAACTGCACCTGGAGCTAATTTAGATAAACTTCGTGCGTTCCCAAATCCAGTTCGTCCTGGCTTTACAGGAAGTGTAACAATCGATGGGCTAACAGCTCAAGCTAATGTGAAAATAACCGATATAACAGGCAATCTTGTTTTTGAAACCGTTTCTCAAGGAGGTAGTGTGCAATGGGATACAACAGCCTTCGGCAAATATAAAGTTCGTTCAGGTGTGTATTTGATAATGGTTACTACCGATGATTATGAGGAGACAAAAATCTCCAAACTAATGATTGTCCGTTAATGATCGTTGAAACAAAAGCAATTGTTTTTTCTGCCATTAAATTCTCTGAAGCAGATCTTATTGTATGCTGTTTTACTAAAACAGATGGAGTGAAGTCCTATTTGCTTCGAAATATCTTAAAGTCTAAAAAATCTAAAATAAAGGCATCCTATTTCCAACCGCTAACTCAATTAGAGTTGGTCGCTACACATAAAAACAAAGGGAGCTTAGAGTTTATTAGGGAAGCTAAAGTAGCTATGCCTTATCAAAGTCTTCATACAGATATGATGAAAACAGGTTTGGTCATGTTTTTATCTGAAATGCTTAAGAACTGTATCCGCGAAGAAGAAGCTAATCCTGAACTTTATAGCTTTTTGGAAAGGTCGTTTTTATGGTTGGATGAAAACGATAGCGTGGCAAACTTTCATATCCAATTCCTACTTCAACTGAGTCATTATTTAGGATTTTATCCAGATGCTTCTAGAGCAGAGTTGCCTTACTTCAACATGATAGAAGGAAATTTTGAACAATCAGATTCCGGTCACTATTCTTTAGAAGGTGAAACGGTAGAAAACTTCAAAGTGTTTTTTAATATCAGCCTAGACGAAACGGCTTTAATTAAGTTGTCAAGAAAATCGAGATCAGATCTCTTAGAATTGATAATGACTTATTATCAGCTACACGTGCAAGGATATAAAAAACCTAAATCTTTAGATATTCTGAATCAGCTTTTTAATTGAATCTATATCAGACTATAATTTTAATTGAAGATGTTCATAGACGTTATTTCCCAACTGCTTTTCACCCACTTCTTTAAAACCTAATCTAGTGTAAAGTCTTTTAGCGTTTGGATTTTCTAAGTCTACAAGTAGCCCAATTTTTTCATGCCCTTCTATTTTCGACTTAGAAATCATAGCATTGAGTAGTTTTTTCCCTATCCCTCTTCCCTGATATGAAGGATGTACACTAATAGTGTCTATGTAAACTTCTCCATCCATCGTTTCGTTTTCTATAACTAGGTCTTTTACGTTATAGTGTGTTGCTATATATTCTAAAAAAGGCTTTCTGTATTCAAAAAGTTTACCTCCGTCATAGGCAATGATAGACCCTGCAATCATATTGTTTTCTTCAAAAACTAGACTGTGTTCAAAGCTGTATTGATTTGCTGGTTTTTGAAAGAAATGTTCAAACAATGGGAAAGCTAATTTTGGATCGTTTGTATTTGCAAAAGTACAAGCTAAATCTTCCATTGCTTGCACTATAAGTGGAGTGACCTCTTTGTAGTCTTTTGGCTGGCCTGGTCGAATGTGTTCTGGAAAAGTTTTCATGGTGCAAAAATATCCAATTAGAGCACTATTTCTAAATATGAAAATAGAATTTGATTCTTATTTTGAAATAATTAACTTACCTCTTAATTAAAATAGATTGTTATGAGTCGAGGATTTGTGAAAGAAGAAGATCAAGAGGAAACGCCTATTATTCCTCCGTGAGCCGCCTTACCAAGCGGAGCAATAAATTATGTTACTCAAGTAGGTCTAGATCTTTTGAAAGCTGAGCGCGACGAACTTGATAAAGAAAGAAACGAGCTCGATACCGAGGATGAAAATCAAAGAAGACGAGATTTAGCAGTAATTGATGGCAAGCTCAACTTGTTACAAGAGCGCATAAATTCGGCTCGAGTTCTGAACTTAGCTGATCAGCCCAAGGACGAAATTAGATTTGGTGCAACGGTTAAATATAAAATGCTCGCTAATAATATGATAAATTCATTCCAAATTGTGGGAGTCGATGAGGCCAATGTTCAGAATAATAAAATTGCTTTTGTAGCTCCAATAGCCAAAGCAATAACAGGTCATCGTAAAGGCGATGTTGTTGACTTTAAGCTTGGAAATGAAACTAGAAAGCTTGAGATTTTAGAAATTAGCTATTAATCTCTTAGTCCTTTATTCTTACAAAATCTAAATCTTGATAGTTATAACTAAAGTCGGTTAATGGTGAAATCGGACTCATAATGAACCCTACGGCCTTTCCATCTGTGTTGAGGTTGAAATTGACAAAGGCGTCTGCTTTTAACGAAGCATCATTCCATCTAACGACATACGTAGTTCCTTTATAGAATGTCATTTTACCAGTTAAATCAGGTGATTTTTCAGCTCTAAAATGAAGTCCGTCTTTTTGTTCGGTTATAAATACTTTTCCAAACCAAGGGTCTTTATAGTTCCCTAAAACATCAGTTGAATTAGGTTTTGGAGCTTTGCTTTTTAGCTGATTTTGTATTTCGGTTTCAAGCTTTGAAATAATCATAGCCTCTCTTTCTTCTCCTGCTAAACGACGATCGTTATATTCCTTTATTCTATTTTTTCCTTCTATACCAAAATAGCCGTCTTTAATTGAATTGGTAATAGCTCTAAATGCTGCGCCTGATTGTTGATTGGTCAAAACAATTATTCCGAGTTCTAACTCTGGGAGAATAGTAACTTGACTCACAATCCCTAATAGACCGCCAGTGTGCGTGACTTGAAAATGTCCGCTTACGTCACTTAAAAACCACCCTAACCCGTAAGCTACAAAGTGAGTGTTATAAGCGCCTTTCCCACTTCTTACAAGAGTTTGAGGTGTCCACATTTCATTTAAAGTTTCTTTACTAAACAGGCTGTCTGTTAGTTTTTCGCCATACTTTCCTTCGTCTAATAATGCCTGAACCCACGTTGCCATGTCATTAATAGAAGCATATATTCCAGCAGCCGGTGTGGCAATTTGTGTAAAAGTATTTGTGGTTATTTCAAGCTTCCCGTCTACAGGTGCGTGTCCGTCAATTCGGTTAGCATCTGCATCTATTTCTTGAATAGATAGTTTGGAGCGATTCATTTTCAAAGGTTTGAAAAAGTTTTCTTCAATATAACTATCATAATCTTTCCCCGATACTCGAGCTACAATCTCACCAGCAACAATATAAAGTAGGTTGTCGTAATCATATTTAGATCTAAATGAAGAAACAGGCTTTAAGTACCTTAAATTGTGGATCATTTCTTCTTTAGTCGTAGTATTAGCAGCTGGAAAAACCATTAAATCTCCAGCTCCAAGTCCAAGACCGCTCCTGTGGGTTACTAAATCTCGCACTGTAAATTCAGCTGTAACATACGAGTCATAGAGTTTAAACTCGGGTAAAATATCGTTTACTTTAGTGTCCCAATCTAATTTTCCTTTTTCAATCAATTGGCCTAAAGCTGCAGTAGTAAAAGCTTTTGTATTTGATGCTACCCCGAATAAAGAATTCTCATTTACTGGAGCTTTTGTTCTAACAGATCGAATTCCGTATGTGTTTTTATGATAAACCTTCCCGTCTTTTAAAATAGCGATAGCCATCCCTGGAACGTCGAATGTTTCCATAGCTTTTTGAACAAGGCTATCAATTTGTTTAGGATTTAATACTTGCGCAGATAGCGAAAAACTGCAAAACAATAGAAATGAAAAACTTAAAACTTTGATTGATATTGACTTCATAAATGGAATATTAAATATGCTGATAAAGGTATTAATTTTATCTAGCATCAATCTCTTGTTGTCGGGTGTTTTCGTTGCCCACAACTATAAAGCACCTTTTATTCTCAAGTATTCTTTATGAAAAATATTTCTTAGACAGACTTTGGCCCACTTTATGTAATTACTATACAAGTCGACGCAATCCTTTGGTTTACTTTAGCTTTTCTATAAGCCTTTTTAAGATATCAAAGCGCTACTTTTCGCATTTATAAATAATGCGAAAGTCGATTTTTTAAAACATAGATAAAAACAAATATGAAATCACATTTAATTATTCTTGCTATTGTCACTTTAGCTTTCACTAGTTGTGGCACTACAAAAAATGAAACAATGAATAATTCTTTAAATAAGAGCGCTATCACTCAATCCTTTTGGGTTTTAGAAACACTAGAAGGACAGCAAATTAACAACTCTGGAAACAGTAAAGAAATAGGTTTTAAGCTAGATGCCGAAAACAACCGTGTTACGGGGTTTACAGGTTGTAATAATATTATGGGTGAGTATGTTCTTGAAGAGGGTGATCGAATCCGATTTTTAGCATTAGGAACTACTAGAATGGCTTGTCCAGATCTTTCGTTCAATGAATCAGACTTAATGAAGGTTTTTAGTGAAGCTGATAACTATAGTATTAACGGAGATGGTTTGGAGCTGAATGTTGGAAAAAGTGCGCCATTAGCAGTTTTTAGAAAAGCAAAAACTTCTTTAGAACCAATAGAGGAAAAGTATTGGAAACTTAAAACCTTGGAGGGTAAAGAAGTAGATATGGGAGAAAATCAAGAGCGTGAAGTATATTTTATTTTAAAGACTCATCAGAATAGAGTAACAGGTTTTGCAGGGTGTAATACTATTTCTGGAACCTATACTTTAGAAAAAGGCGACCGAATTAAATTCTCTCACTTAGCAACTACAATGAAGGCTTGTCCTGATGTTGATTTTAAAGAACATGAGTTTCTGAAAATTTTCGAAATAGCAGATAATTACCGAATAACAGACGATAAACTAGAGCTGTATGTGGGCAAAAGAGCGCCATTGGCTGTTTTTGAAGCTGTATATTTCGATTAATTTCGATGCATTATCTTAAGTGAAATTTTGTTATACCTCCATAGGCTATTTGATTTTGAGTCAAAGCTAAGATGAAGTGTGGTTAGATATTATTCTTTAAAGGTTTTCTACAAATAACGGTGAATTGTAAAAATTACTCTATTTTTAGAAGGCAGATATGCTGTTTCGATTGTTAAACTGAAATAAATTTCCTATTTTAAGTGTCGAAACGGCTTTCTTTTAAATACTGAAGAAGTATTTGACCATAAAAATGTGTCGCTATTGTTGATCTATATATTATGCAAGGATGCCGCATTAAATTTTACTAAAAAATGAATTACCTAATAATTCTCTTCTCTTTACTCTTATTAAACACGCCTAACGAAACATTTGATTTAACCGTTACAATAAACAACATTAAGCATATTGAAGGCTCTATTGAAATAGGTTTATTTAATAATGGTGATAGATTTATGGAAGAAGGTCAGGCTTTTAAAAGTGTTTCGGTTAAAGTTAAAGGTAAAGCGGAAACAGTTGTAATTAAAGATCTACCCAAAGGCATTTATGCTATATCGCTTTATCATGACAGAAATTCGAACGGAGAATGTGACCGCAACTTTTTAGGAATTCCTAAAGAGCCTTATGCTTTTTCAACCAACTTCAAACCAAAGTTTTCTGCACCTACTTTCAGCGATTGCCAGTTTGAGCTTAATAAAAACCTCTCATTAGAAATTAGTTTAATTAACTAATATAATTAAAGCTCTGATAAGCAGTCTGTTGTCGCACTTGACTTGTGAAAATATCAAAAAAACCTTATCTTCGCGATATTATTTTTGAAAAACACTTAGTTGGGTTTGTCAATTACAGGTTGTCATATCTGTTAGAACCCACGTTAAAGTCGATTAATACTGACTTTTCCTAGCTGTAAACTGCAGCGATTTTACATTTGAATACTAATATTTAGAGTGGCTTATTTTAAAAGAAATAAGTCTGCTCATAAAATAATTTATACTATATGAAAAAGAATAAAAATAAAAAGCGAATTGGAATTATCGGTGCTGGTCCAAGTGGGTTAGCACAGATAAGGGCGTTTGAGGCTTTGCAAAAGCAAGGTGAAGACATCCCTGAAATTGTTTGTTTCGAAAAACAAAGCAACTGGGGAGGTATGTGGAATTACTCTTGGAGAACTGGAGTTGGGAAATATGGTGAGCCTATTCACGGAAGTATGTATAAGTATTTGTGGTCTAACGGACCTAAAGAGTGCTTAGAATTTTCAGACTATTCTTTTGATGAACATTTTAAAAAGCCAATCTCTTCCTATCCACCACGTCCTGTTTTGTTCGACTATATACAGGGGAGAATTAAAAAGAGTAAAGCAAGAGACTATATCCGTTTTGATACCACGGCACGTTGGGTTAGCTACGACGATAAAACAGAAAAATTTACCGTAATTCTCGATGATTTGAAAATCGATAAAACCTATTCTGAAGAGTTTGATTATTTGATAGTGGCTTCCGGGCATTTTTCAACTCCAAATATGCCTTATTTTAAAGGTATTGAGAACTTCCCAGGAACTGCAATTCATGCACACGATTTTAGAGGTGCAGATCAATTTAAAGATCAAAACCTATTGTTGATAGGAAGTAGCTATTCAGCAGAAGATATTGGGGTTCAGTGTCACAAACACGGTGCAAAATCTGTAACATTGAGTTATAGAACAACTCCAATTGGTGTAGACTGGCCAGAGGGAATAAAAGAATTGCCTTTAGTAACCCATTTTGAGGACGACGTTGCTTATTTCAAAGATGGCTCTTCTGAAAGATTTGATGCTGTAATTATGTGTACAGGATATCAGCATAAATTCCCTTTCTTGCCTGATGAACTCCGTCTAAAAACTAAAAACAACCTCTATCCAGACCATTTATACAAAGGCATATTCTTTAATAAATTACCACAGTTAATTTATTTAGGAATGCAGGATCAATATTATACATTTAATATGTTTGATGCTCAGGCGTGGGTGGCACGTGACTATATGATAGGACGTTTAGAATTACCTGATGAAGCAGAACGAAGAATAGATATTGATAAATGGTTGAAAAAGAACGAAGCACTGGAAACAGGTTTTGATGATGTAGATTTCCAATCAGAATATATTAAAAACTTATTAGAGCTTTCAGATTATCCGCCGTTCAATGTTGATGAGGTTGGCGAAATGTTTAAGCAATGGCTACGTGATAAAGAGGAAGGTATTTTGACATATAGAGATAAAACTTTCCGAAGTGTTGTGACAGGAACTATGGCTGCGGAACACCATACTGAATGGATGGATGAGCTTGATGATAGTAAAGAACGTTATTTACGATACGAACCTGAAGAGGAAGAACTAATACCAGAAAAGCTGTAATTGATATAGCTTGATAATTTTAAAACTGCCCGGTTATTTTTAACTGGGCAGTTTTTTTATGTGTAGCACACGTTAGCAGAATCTATGGAAAAGTATAGTATTGAATATTTTAACCAAATTTTACCATTATTCGGTTCGTTTTTTCCCGAACTAATCATATTTTTGTATTGTAAAACTAAACAGATTATTATAATTAAAATATACTCTTATGGATTTATCATTTTTTAGTTCAATTAGAAATGCCGTTAAGTATTGGTACATTCCATTGCTAGTAGGCATACTGTTTGTTGTTATAAGCATAGTAGTTTTCACTTCTCCTATGGGGTCGCTACTTGCATTATCGCTCTTGTTTGCACTTTCTTTCTTATTTGGAGGACTCTCAGAAGTCGTTTTCTCAATTGTGAACAGAGACAGACTCGATAATTGGGGCTGGTCTTTAGCATTTGGAATTCTTACTTTTATTGTGGGAATTTCATTAGTATCACATCCAGAACTTTCAATTAGTGTTTTAGCTTTTTATATTGGTTTCTTGCTTCTGTTTCGTTCAATTGCTTCTATAAGCTTTGCCATGGATATCAAGAAGTACGGAAGTAAAGACTGGGGAGGATTATTAGCATTCGGAATTTTAGGAGCAATAGTTTCTTTTTTTCTTATTTGGAATCCACTTTTCGCTGGATTGAGTGTGGTGGTTTTAGTAGCTCTAAGTTTTCTTTTTACAGGGCTATTCAGTATTCTTTTGGCTATGCAACTCAGAAAACTACACAAATCATCTAAGGAAATATCACAAGGCCTACGTGATAAAATATTGAAACTTCAGGAGGAAATCCGCAGTGAATGGGATGATTAACAATGAGTATGCAGATTTTAAGAGCATGTATTTTAAAACTACACTAAATCAATTAGCATCTTTGAATTCTAAAAATTCAAAAAATATTTAATTTTTATTTTGCACAAATTAAAAATAGAGTATATTTGCACCCGCCTAGGCAATCGAAGAGATTGTTTTTACAGTTTAAACCTTGTAAATGGCAAGACATAAATTCCTCTTTAGCTCAGTTGGTTAGAGCATCTGACTGTTAATCAGAGGGTCCTTGGTTCGAGCCCAAGAAGAGGAGCTTAGTCAAAACAAGCCTTTACAGAAATGTAGAGGCTTTTGTTTTTTTAGATATGACAGGCTTGAATTATTCCTTATCCAGTTTAAACAAAAACCATAATTCTATTTCAATTCACACGTAACTTTGGAGAATGATCCTTGATCCTGGATGTGCAGCAAATTGTTGACTATTATATACAAAAAGAAAAAAGCCGAAATCTACTGTGTAAAGTGTTTTTCGGCTTTTAAAATCTGTGGGCGATGAGGGGTTCGAACCCCCGACCCCCTCGGTGTAAACGAGGTGCTCTGAACCAGCTGAGCTAATCGCCCTTCGTGTTAGCGGTTGCAAATATAGTTTAGTTTTTAATACCTGCAAACATTTATTAAAAATATTTGATGAAAAAATGAAATTTTATTGAGCCTATAGATTTTACCACAGTGCATTTAATAGCTATTTAATTTGTAATAAATTAATAGCGATAGGCTTGGGATAATAAAAGGCTGATGATTCGCGGTATTCTTTAGGATATGTGTTGTTAAAAATCTGCATATAAGTTCAGATTATGGGTCTTTTTCTTTTTCTAGAAATAACTTAAAGCCCATTGTTTGTTTTGCCTAGCGGAATTCGTATTTTCGTGCTTTATTTCACGGGCCATTAACTCAGTTGGTTTAGAGTGTCACGTCGACAACGTGGAAGTCGTTGGTTCGAATCCAACATGGCCCACAATCTGCAGCAGTTTATCTTTAACACTAGGTTGTTCAAGTTGATACAAACTTTTCGTTTTGAAAA
>DATGMT010000137.1:0-14121 GCA_035307265.1 Aequorivita sp. | reverse complement strand
AATACAGGTGAAATCACCATCCTTGAATTCGCCAAAGAAATTATAAAGCTAACAGGCACCGACCAAAAAATAATATTTAAACCTTTGCCAAAAGACGATCCGCTTCAGCGAGAGCCAGATATCTCAAAGGCTAAAGAAATTCTTGACTGGGAACCTAAAGTTTCACGACAAGAGGGTATGAAAAAAACCTATGAATATTTCAAAAGCCTTTCAAAAGAAGAGCTTCAGAAAAGTGAACATAAAGATTTTTCAAAGCACAACCGATAGATAAAGAAGTTTAGATGTTTAAGAGCGGAAGATACTCTGGTTTGTTGCGTCCTATTTCGTATGGGATAGATCTTTTTTTCATAAATCTATTTGCGCTACAGTATTTCGAAAACACGATACCGTTCTTCAACTTCGTTGTATTTATAAGTTTCGCATGGATTGCTTTTGCGATTCGATTAGGGTTTTATGAAATCTATCGATTTACTCATGCAGCCAATATAATGTCGCTCCTGGGGAAACAAGGAGTTGCCTTCACATTACTTGTCTTCTCCTTTTTTGGTTTTTACTATTCCTTACAAATTACTCCAACGGTTATTTTTAAATATATAATCGTAGTAATGCTATGTGTTTCAGTAGTAAAATTTGGAATTTATTTTCTATTGAAAAAATATCGATTACACTTAGGCGGAAATATTCGTAAAGTTGTGATTGTGGGTCTTAACCAGAAAACCGATCAACTCCGAAAGTTCTTTACTCAAAACCCTGTATACGGCTATAAGCTTTATAAAACCTTTGATATGAAACCGTCAAAGGAGATGAAGATTCAGGATGTAATGGATTATGTAATGGAAGAGGGGATTGATGAAATTTACGCGTCTGTAGCCGAATTGAGCAACAAAGACTTAGTAAAGCTTATTGAGTTTGTAGACAACAACCTGAAAATCTTAAAGTTTCTACCCGACAATAAAGAGATTTTTAGTAAAAAACTGGATTTCTCTTACTACGGAGTTCTCCCAATATTGTCCATGCGGCGTATTCCAATGGATGAGCCGTTCAATAAATTCATTAAGCGAAGTTTTGATATAGTGCTCTCGCTAGTTATTATTGTAGGTGTACTTTCTTGGCTTACTCCTCTATTAGGGCTATTTATTAAACTTGAATCAAAAGGCCCTGTCTTTTTTAAACAGAAGAGAAATGGCTTAGATTATGAGGAGTTCTATTGCTATAAATTTCGTTCAATGAAGCCTAACCCAATGGCAGATTTACACCAAATAACCAAAGGAGATGAAAGGGTTACCCGCGTTGGAAGGATTATCAGAAAAACAAGTATAGACGAACTTCCTCAATTTATAAATGTATTAAAAGGCGATATGAGTGTAGTAGGGCCACGTCCACATATGGTTAGCCACACACACATGTATGCCGAACGCATAGACAAATTTATGGTGCGCCACTTTGTTAAGCCTGGCATCACAGGTCTAGCTCAAGTGAGTGGGTTTCGAGGAGAAGTAGAGACAGAAAGCGATATCATTAATCGCGTTAAATACGATATCTTCTATCTTGAAAACTGGAGCCTCTTCCTCGATATAAAAATTGTATTTCAAACTGTTTATAACGCCCTGAGAGGAGAGGATAAGGCGTATTAGATAGTTTCAATTGTGGTAACGAAGCTCTTAAATTGCCTTTCGAAGTCAAAAGCTTTTGCACAGTTCTCTTGAACCATTTGTTTTGGAAACCGATTTAACTCAGAATTAGACAAGTTATTAAGGAAGTTTTGCAAAGCTTCGAAATCATTATCGGGAATCACCCAACCTAATGATTTTTCATTTACTAAATCTCCACCTTCTCCACCAGCATAATAAAGTACAGGTAGACCAAGACGACAATATTCAAATATTTTTGAAGGAACAGATCCGTAAATTCTTTTTATCAAGGGAATAAAAGCAATGTCGTATTGACTAAGTGCTTTATGAAGAGAGTCCCTATCTAATTCGCCATGATAAGTAATATTGGGTTTTTGTATAGAACTTATCTTTTCTGCTTCTGGACCAGCTCCATAGATATGAAAACTTACATTTTCAGGAAAAGAAATCCTTTGACAGATTTCATAGATTCCTTGTGCCATTCCTAATAATCCAGCATAAACAATTTTCACTTTTTTGTTAGATGCAGGTTCGATTACTCTTCTTATTGGGAAATTGGGGATGTTTCTATATAGAAACAAAGGTTTTTTATTTTCAAGTTTTGAAACATGGTCTAATATTTCCTGTGATTGACCTACAATGATTGATGAATTTCTATAGCAGTATCGTTCCATTTTCAGCATTAGATTGTAATAAAAACCTTCTTTAAGTATTCCCATTTCTAGACCAGCTAACGGCCATAAATCCGAAACATTTAGTATTATTTTTTTTGAAAAAAGACGACCTAAAACAACCGCTGTAAAACCTATAAAAACAGGGGAATACTGTATAAATACTTTTTTAGGAGTCTTGTTGAAAATGAAAAATATAATAAGACTCATAGAAAAGGACAACATCGAAAGTAATCGCACAATTTTATTAGTGGAATTACTTGGCCATACCCATAACCGACTTATCTTTCCAGAGTCAGTTTTTTGAGCTGAATATAGTTTGTATCTGTAATCTTTGTATATTTTACCATTAGGGTAATTTGGAAGGGGGCAAACCACATTTACTTTGTATCCTGAACTTCCAAACCCAGTAGCCATGGCAAACATACGATTTGGAGCTGCTCCCTTTTCAGGTGGAAAATAATTAGTTATTAGAAGAATTTCTTTATCCATATAGGCCTTCCAAATATTGATGGTTTTATTAGTTTGTAATTTAATTAACCAAAAGTATATAATCTGAAAGGATGCTTAATAAAATCTGAGTATAATTATTGATTAACTAATGATACAAATTGCTTTAGTTTGCCGCTCGGAGTCCTTTCTAGATTTTCTTTACGATTAAAATTAAATTTTAAGCCAGGTTCTAAAAACTTAATGAGAGTTTGCTCAATAGAAGATATTTTCTCATTAGTTAATTCGTAATCACTGACATAATCAATTTCAAAAGTGTCAATCTCGGTTTGTGTAACTTTAAATTCTTTGAGGTTTCCACTTTCTTCCATTATTTTCTTCGTTATAACATAGAATGTCATTCCTGCAGCTTTTTTTCCACTAGGTAATAGAGCAAAATCATTTGTTCTACCTATAAGTTTTTTTAGAATCATCTTTTTAAGTGTACTCTTCTCACTTAAAGCTCCATAATCACCTACTTCATAACGAATAAAAGGATGAGCTTTATTATGTAATGAGGTGATGACAATTTTACCCTCTTCACCATATGGTAGTGGTTTATTATTTTCATCTAAAATTTCTACATAAATAGTTTTTGAATCTACTTCCCATTCGTCATTTGGATTAGTAAAAGCAATAACTCCAACTTCAGAGCAACCATATTCATTAATGACAGGCACTCCTAGTTGATTTTCAAGTAATTTTTTGTCATCTTCAAATAATATTTCAGAGGTTACGATACAAACTTTTAAAGAGGGACATACCTCCTTTAAAATAATTTCATTCTCTTTTAAAAACTTTGCAAAAAGAACTATACTACTAGTATATCCATTAATATAATCAAAAGACTTTTTTTTGTATAAATCTAGCATTTTGAATAATGCTTTTTCCGAAAGATCTAGTATCGAAAAGCGATGTCTATTTGCTAAAAAGTCTTTTAGTCTTACAATTTTATTATCAATAGTGTCCAAAGGGATTCCGTAATATCGGGCTTGAAAAGAATCATTAAAATCAATCCCATACCAACCAAATCTTTCTATGATATAATTCCATGTTATGGCGTGGCTATATTTATCTTTAGCAAATCTAAAAGGGTTGCCACTAGAGCCTGAAGTTTTGTTTATATATACATTCTTCTCAGAATAATTAAGAGAAAGCCGTTCTTTTAGTGGTCTTTGAAAATCTTTTTTTGTTAAGATAGGTAAGTCCTCCCATGAGGTAAATTCATTACTGACTAAGCTTTTGTAAAAAGAATTATATTTTAGATGGAAATTGGCAATTTCATTTTTTTTTGAACTTAAAAATACTCCGTAATCACTATCATTTATTTTAGAGATTTTCTCCAATTCCTCCTTTGCCTTTTTCATAGGAAAACGTTTAAGAAGTAAGGAGAGGTTAAATATTTTCAAAATAAAAAAAAATTAAATTTAGTCAATAAATTTACAAATTTGTTAGATCATAAATTGGATTTCTTTTAAAAAACAACGGTGTTTCATTGTTGTATGGTTAGAAAAGTATTTTAAAAATTAATTTTAGCACATACTTTTCTTTCTGGTGTTCGATTCACCGTAAATTTCTACTATTTTTGAACCTTTAAAATTAGAACTTTCACTCATGAACATCCTCATTCTAGGTTCTGGTGGTCGCGAACATGCTTTCGCTCAAAGCCTTTCAAAAAGTAGCCGCTGTAATAAATTATTTGTTGCTCCAGGTAATGCTGGAACAGCATCCATTGCCTCAAATATAACAATAAACCCTGCCGATTTTACAGCTGTTGAAAAATGTGTCTTGGAAAATCAAATCCAAATGGTGGTTGTAGGACCTGAAGATCCATTGGTGAAAGGAATTGCCGACTATTTTTCAGAAAGGGAAAGTTTGAAGAATGTCATGCTAATCGGACCCTCAAAAAGAGGTGCTTTATTAGAAGGAAGTAAACAACGTGCTAAAGAGTTTATGTTTCAGCATAAAATTCCAACTGCTGCATATAAAAGCTTTACTAAAGAATCTTTAGATGCTGGAAAATCATTTCTAGAAACTCTAAATCCACCTTACGTTTTAAAAGCTGATGGCCTTGCCGCAGGAAAAGGCGTATTGATTATAAATAACTTAGAAACCGCGAAACAAGAACTAGAAAACATGCTTGCCAACAATAAGTTTGGTGATGCAAGTGCAACTGTAGTTATTGAAGAGTTTTTAGACGGCATCGAGTTAAGCATTTTTGTGTTGACCGATGGAAAAAACTATAAAATCCTACCCACAGCAAAAGACTATAAGCGTATTGGAGAAGGAGATAAGGGGTTAAACACTGGAGGAATGGGAGCTATTTCTCCCGTACCCTTTGCCGATGAGGTCTTTATGAAAAAAATAGAGGAGCGAATTGTAAAACCTACAGTTGACGGACTTGCTAAAGAAAATATTGATTATAAAGGATTTGTGTTTATCGGTTTGATAAAAGTAGCTGATGAACCTTATGTAATCGAGTATAACGTGAGAATGGGCGACCCCGAAACCGAAGTGGTTCTGCCGAGAATTAAAACAGATTTAGTAGATCTATTTGAAGCAACTTTTCTTCAAAAACTAAACACTTTGGATATTCAAATAGACGAAAGATCAGCAGCTACAGTAATGCTTGTTTCAGGTGGATATCCTGAAGAGTATGAAAAAGGAAAACAGATTTTCGGATTGGAAAACGTAGAAAATTCAATTGTTTTTCACGCAGGTACGAAGATAGAAGATGATAAAATACTAACTAATGGAGGGCGTGTGCTAGCTATTACATCTCTAGATACTGATTTTAAATCGGCAATAAAAAAATCCTACCAAAACATAGAAAAACTATCTTTTGATAGGATGAATTATCGTACTGATATTGGGTTTGATCTATAACCTTTATCCTATATCAAATAGGATGAAGTTAATCTCATCTAAAAGCCGGATGAAAATCCCACTCTTTTAGAATTGATAATATTATGAATTAGGATTCTCGTTAAATGTATAGGTACATTCAGTCGATTCATTAAAATTAGCTAATGTACGCAACCAATATATAAATGCTACGCATCCTATTATTAGAAAAACCCAAGAAGCCAAATTGGCTAACCACCAGCTTTCTAATTCCAAACTTCGAATTGAATCGAAAGGAAGTAAAAGCGTATTTTCAAAAAGGGAAGCAATTCCTTCCCAAACACCTCTCCAAGTCATATCTTTAAACTTTTTAAAAAGCGAAAATACAAAATCACTCCTATGTTAACAAGCTTTTTCGGAAATTCTCGGCCAGTCAATTTTTTATTGCTTGCTGCCTTTATTTTGATTGGCTACACAGTCAGTGTGTTTTTTGGATCTGAAATTCAAATTGATCTTCAATCTGTCTCTGCACACCTTATCCTTAGTGCAATCAGCGTATTTTCAATGTTGTTGCTTAATTTTATTGTAACCAAAAATAAACTAACTAAACTCAATACACTTGCCGTGTTGTTTTATAGTAGTTTCATGGTTATGCTTCCTGTTATTTTTGTGGAAGATAATATAGTTGTTGCAAATTTCTTCCTTTTACTCGCCTTTAGAAGAATAGTTAGCCTGAGAAAAGACACGAACTCTAGTAAGAAAATTTTGGACGCTAGTGTTTGGATAACTGTTGCTTCATTGTTTTATTTCTGGAGTTTCCTGTTCTTTATTCCGCTATGGATTGCAATTATTCAAAAACCAAATACTAGTTTCAAACAAGTGTTGATACCAATTACTGGCTTTCTCGCTGTAATTTTAATTAACACTGCTTTTCAGTTATTAGTAAATAATTCAATCGACTGGTTATTTGAATGGAAAGACTCTATCTCTTTAGATTTTTCAATTTACAATAACGCCAAAACTTTGTTGCCTGCTACGGTTATTATAGGGTTCTTTATTTGGACCGGAATTTGGAAGTTGTTCATGCTGCCTACTATTCCTTTTAACGAACGTTCTAGTCATTTATTAACGCTTTATATTGGAGCAATTTCTTTCGTAATTGCCCTTGCCGCACCAGAAAAAACAGGGGCAGAGTTTCTTTTTGTTTTAGCTCCTCTCTCTATTATTACAACTAATTATTTTGAGAAAAAATCTAAAAATCACGATGCGTTAGAGTTTTGGTTTAAAGAAATTCTACTTTGGGTGGTAGTTGTTTTTGCTTGTGTATTCCTTTTCGGAGTTGTTTTTGAATAATTTAGTATCTCCAATTTCACACTTAAGAGTAAAACGATTCTCTCGATGCTATTACAAAATTAAATACCTTTGTAAATAATGATAAATCTGCTTTGGCTCTAAAATGGAAATAAAGAATTCCTTTATAGATTTAATAAGGAGCTAATTAGATTAAAATAAAAATTACAGGATAAATAATAAAAAACGAATTATGTTTTCAGACAAAGCCAATAAGATTTTTAAAGAGGTGATAGAGAAATATCACGTGGTAAATACCGTTGATCAACCATTCACTAATCCTTATGATAAAGACAGTCAACTTCTTGAACACTTGCTTTATAGAAAATGTTGGATAGATACTGTTCAATGGCATTATGAAGATATAATTCGCGATCCAAATATTGATCCAGTAGCAGCTTTAAAACTCAAACGCCAAATTGATGCTTCCAACCAAGACCGCACAGACATGGTGGAGTATATCGACAGATATTTTCTTGACAAATACAAAGACGTTAAAGTGCAGGATAATGCAACTATCAATACCGAAAGCCCGGCTTGGGGAGTTGATCGCCTTTCTATTTTAGCGTTAAAAGTGTATCATATGAATGAAGAGGCTACAAGAGATGATGCTTCTGAAGATCATAGAGCATCTTGCCAGTCAAAACTTGATGTCCTTTTAGAACAACGAGTAGATTTAAGCACAGCAATAAATCAGTTATTGGACGATATAGCCAATGGTAGAAAGTACATGAAGGTTTATAAGCAGATGAAGATGTATAATGATGACGAGCTAAACCCGGTTCTTCGCGGCAAAAAATAATATTATTTTTAAACCTAACAGGCTTCAAAAACCTGTTAGGTTTTTTAAATCTCAATGTCCAAACCCACTCACATATTGGTAATTCGTCTTTCAGCAATGGGCGATGTGGCAATGGCTGTACCTGTGCTTCGTGTTTTAGCACAATCCTATCCTGAATTAAAGATAACTATCCTATCACGACCATTTTTTAAACCTCTTTTTGAAGATATTCCCAATCTGGATTTTCTTGAAGCAGACGTTTATGGAAAACACAAACGCTTAGGATTGATAAAACTTGCTAAAGGAGCAAAAGCACTTGGTGTTGATGCTGTAGCAGATCTTCATAATGTAATTCGTTCTAAAGTGATATCGAATTGCTTAAAATGGAAAGGGTTGCCCATCGCAACAATCGATAAAGGAAGAAGCGAAAAGAAAGCACTAGTTTCTAGCCAGGGCAAAACTGAAGGATTTAAACAGCTGAAAACAACACATCAGCGCTATGCCGAAGTTTTTAAAAAACTAGGATTTCCAATTGATCTAGCTAAACACATTGCTCCCGACAGAAAGCGTCTCACGCCAAAATTGAATGCTCTTATTGGTGTGGAATCAAAAAAACTAATTGGAGTAGCGCCTTTTGCAGCTCATTTTAGTAAGATGTATCCTTTAAACTTGATGACAGAAGTAATCGCCCATTTGGATGCTTCTGATAGATATCAAATTCTGCTTTTTGGTGGAGGAAAAAAGGAAATAGAGCAATTAAAAAGATTAGAAAACCCTTTTGCAAATGTTGTGAATGTTGCTGGTAAAATATCTTTTGAAGAAGAAATAGCCTTAATATCAAACCTAGATTTAATGTTGTCTATGGATAGTGGAAATGGACATTTAGCAGCGATTTTTGGTGTTCCCGTAATAACTCTTTGGGGTGTTACACATCCGTATGCCGGTTTCACTCCTTTTAACCAGCCAGAAAGTCATCAGTTGATTGCAGATAGAGAGAAATATCCGTTGATTCCTACTTCTATTTACGGCAATAAATTTCCAAAGGGATATGATGAAGCTATAAAAACAATTACGCCAGAAGCGGTGGTTTCGAAAATACGAACGATTTTATCGTAAAAGGGAATTGAATGTTAAAGACCCCAAAGATTTTAAAAACCTATGGGGTCTGACTTTTTAGTAAATACTATTACAGAGCACCGGCCACCCAGCGGAGCCAAAGTAACTGAAACTAAACATCATCATAGTCTACTACTACTCTTGATGTAGTTGGGTGAGCTTGGCATGTTAAGATTAAACCTTCAGCAACTTCCGAATCAGTTAGTATTTGATTTTTACGCATTTCAGCCTTTCCTTCAACCAATCGAGCAATGCAAGTACTACAGATTCCTCCTTGGCAGGAATATGGGGCATCTAAGCCTTCGTCTAATGCTGCTTCTAAAATAGATTTGGTTTGAGGCATTTCGAAATCCTCTTCATCATCGTCTAAAATCACTTTAATACTCGTGTTGCCATCATGCTTTTCTAGTAGAAGACCTTTTTCGGCAGTAGAAAATAATTCGTGATGAATTTGTTTTGTATTAATACCTTGTTGCTTTAGAGTAGAAGAAACTTCGTCTATCATTTCTTCAGGGCCGCATAAATAATAGGATTCATAAGAGGTGTCCTTATATTTATTTTTTAAGAAGAAATTGACAATCGAACGATCGATTCTACCAAATCGCGCGTCGTCTTCTTGTTTTCTACTATAGACAAACTCAACTGCAAATCGATCGGGATACATGTTTTGTAGTTCGACGATTTCATCGTAAAACATTGCTTCTTCTTTTGATCTATTGCCATAGATTAACAAAAATGTACTTTGCGGCATTTCCTCCAAAGAAGATTTTATAAGCGATAAAACAGGCGTAATACCGCTTCCGGCAGCAAAAGCAGCATAGTTATTTAAGTTTGGCTCTAAAAGGAATTTTCCTGTTGGAGGCATTACTTCAAGCACGTCACCAACTTTTAGTTGTTCATTGGCGTAGGATGAAAAAACACCGTTTTCAACTTTTTTCACTCCAACTCTTAATTCTCCACTTTTTGGAGATGAAGAAATGGAATAAGCACGGCGCACTTCTTTTCCATCTCGGAAATATTTTAGAGTGATATATTGGCCAGCTTTAAAGCTGAATTTAGATTTTAAGTTTTCAGGAATATCAAAGCAAATTGAAACCGAATTGGGAGTTTCTCTCTTTATATTCGAAACTGTTAGCGCATGAAATTCGCTCATAGCATTTATTTTTTTGCAAAAGTACAAATGAATTCAAGGAAAAGAAAAAAATGTAGTTTATATAACAGGCAATTTTGCTTCATTCCCTAAGAGGTTATTAAAAAGAAATGTATTTTTACCGATTCTTAGATATTTTTATATACTAAATAAGAACCTTTTAAGTTAGAATAGCGTATAGACAAGGACATTTCTGAAATGAACCATTATCAAAAATCCAGCTGTTTAAAATTCAGTTGGTTGCTATTAACTTTTTCAACTTTTAGGATTAAAATAAATCGATGAAAGGCATATATAAAATTTCCCTCTTTCTTTTAGCCATCTGTATGTTGGCTGCTTGTTCACGAAAAAAGAACACTTTTCTCAACCGAAATATGCACGCACTTTCTACAGAGTATAATGTTCTGTATAATGGTGAAATAGCTTTTGTTGATGCTAAAAAACAATTAGCATATGGTTATCGTGATAACTTTTGGGAGGTGCTTCCTATTGAGCGTATTGAAGTTGTAGAGGCTGATGCCGAATTAAAAGCCCCAGGAGCTAATAGATCTGGAGACTTTAGTAGAGCCGAAGAAAAAGCTACAAAAGCAATCCAAAAACACTCCATGCATATTGATGGAAGCGAGTATAACCCTCAAATTGATGAGGCGTATATGCTACTAGGAAAAGCTCGATATTACGACGGAAGGTTTATACCGGCCATGGATGCTTTCAATTTTATTCTCGATAGATATCCAACAAGCAACAGCATTAATAAAGCAAAGGTTTGGAAAGCGAAAACCAATATTCGACTCAAAAACGAAGAGTTTGCTATTGAGAACCTAAAGAAAATGTTTGAGCAAGAAGAGATAGATGAAGAAGATAGGGTTGATGGCGCAGCAATGCTCGCACAAGCCTATGTGAATCTAGACTCGCTCCCTCAGGCTCTGGAATACATTAAAATTGCAGCCGAAAACATAAAAGACAAAGAATTAAAAGGAAGGTATACTTTTATTAAAGGTCAAATCTACAACAGATTAGACGAGAAAGATAGTGCGAATATGGCTTTTGATGAGGTTATCGAGATGAATCGAAAAACATCTAGATCTTATCTCATTAATGCCTACATGGAAAAGGCTAGAAACTTCGACTATGAAAATGGTGACCATGTAGCGTTTTTAGAGCAGTTGAAAGATTTAGAAAAAAATAGAGAAAACCGTCCGTTTTTAGATCGCATCCATCACCAAATAGCCGAGTTCTATCGACACACTGATACTCTTGAAGGTGCAATAGCATCTTATAATAACTCGATTCAAGCTTTTAAACAAGATAGAATTTTACAGTCAAAAAATTATCAAATTTTAGCTGAAATCAATTTTGATGCTGCCAACTATAAAACAGCGGGAGCTTACTACGATAGTACATTAACTTTCATGGTAGACAGCAGCCGTGAATGGCGAGGCATTAAAAAGAAACGCGAAAATTTAGACGACGTCATCAAGTATGAAGATATAGCTATGAATAATGATAGCATATTAAGATTGGTGAAAATGGGTGACACTGAACGACTAGCCTACTTTACAGATTATACCACTAAACTTAAAGAGCAGGCTATTAAAGATTCATTAGAGGCAGTAAAGCGTGAAAGCAAGATAGCCGACAATGAATTTTATAAAAAAGAAAAATCTGGATTTGGACCAGAAAAAGGAAGCACTTTCTATTTCTACAATCAAACAACCGTAGCATACGGAAAACAAGAGTTCCGAAAAATCTGGGGTAACCGTAAACTTGAAGACAACTGGAGATTATCTTCTAAAAAGTCATCTTTAGAATCTATGGAAGATGAGGTTAAGGAAGAGGTAGTCCCAATTGCCGAAAACGAGCTTTTTAAGCCTGAAACTTATATCGCAAGAATTCCAACAGACGAAAAGGTTATAGATAGCCTAGGGAAAGACAGAAACTTCGCTTACTATCAACTAGGTTTAATTTATTTTGAAAAATTTAAAGAATATGAGTTGGCTGCAAATAGGCTAGAGAAATTAATGACCTATAATCCAGAGGAGCGATTAATTGTGCCAGCGGAGTACAACCTGTATAAAATTTACGAAATTTTAGAGCGCCAAGATCGAGCAGACTACTATAAGAACGATATCTTAAATAACCATGCCGATACGCGTTATGCTGAAATTCTACGTAATCCAAATTCACAACTACCTTCAGATGAATCAAGCCCTGAATTCAAGTATAAGCAGTTATATAGAGAATTTGAGTCTCATGATTATGCAGGTGTTATTGAAAAATGTGAGGAGTATATATTAATGTATAACGGAACCGATATTGTTCCGAAGTTTGAATTGTTAAAAGCTACAGCAATTGGTCGTCAAGACGGATTTGAAGAATATAAGAAGGCACTAAACTTTGTTGCTCTCAATTATCCTAACAGCGACGAAGGAAAACAAGCGCAACATATTTACAGTAGTATCTTACCGAAAATTGAAACTACAAAATTTATAGCTGATGATAAGGGGGATAAGTGGAAGTTGGTTTACAAATTTTCTGTAGACGAAGCTAAAGCTGCCCAAAAATTAAAGGCTACATTGGATAAAGCTCTAAGCGACTTGAAGTACACAAACATGGAGACATCCATTGATTATTACGATCCACAAACAGCCCTAGTTATTGTACATGGACTTAATACTCTGTTGGGTGCTCGTGGATTTGGAGAAGTGTTGAATGAGAAAAAGGAATATAAAATTGAAAGACCTTACTTCGAAATTTCGTCACCTAACTATAAGATAGTCCAGATTCATAAAAACTTGGAAGACTATATTCAAAGGAATAACACCAAAGCTCAGCCATAATTTGTAGATGACAACTACGTAATTATAACATTAAAACCCCATTGCCATGTTTTCGAACAAAAAAGAGAAGAGTAAAAGACTTGAACCTAGCGCAGGCCAAAACAGGATAAACGAAGGAACTCAGGTGAAAGGAGATATAGCTTCTACAGGATTCTTTAGAATTGATGGGCAGATAGAGGGCAATGTAAAAACTCCTTCTAAAGTTGTTATCGGAAAATCAGGGGTTATTATAGGAACTCTCAGTTGTGAAAACGCAGACATTGAAGGCAAGGTTGAAGGAGTAATTGAGGTGGTTGGAACACTTACGCTAAGAGCTTCTGCAGTAATAGATGGTGAAGTGTCTATAGGGAAATTAGCTGTAGAGCCAGGAGCCACTATGAATGCAGCCTGCGTAATGCAAGACGGTAAGCCTAAAGCTGGACCAAATTCTCAAAAGCTGTCAGGAGATTCAGAACCACATCTCATCAATAAACAACAAAGGAAAAAGGAAGATTCTGTTCTTTCAAAATCTGACTAACCCTCTCCTATAGTTATGTCTGCTAACAATAAAAATAATAATAGATGGATTGCCCTTTCGGGTATTGGAATTCAAATGGGACTTACCATTTTTCTTGGAAATCTATTAGGTAAATGGTTAGACAGCACTTTCGAATTAAACTTTTTAGAACCTACAATCACTATCCTGGCAATTTTCTTGTCTATTTTTAGTGTGATTAAAGGTGTAAATAAATTAAATAAGTAAATGCTTCAAAAAAAAATACTTCATTACACCTTATTATGTGGGTTGGTTTTAGCTGGAGGTTATGCAATTCACAATTTTATACTCAACCACTTCAATGTAGAGTACCCATTTAATCTTTGGAATATTTACCTCTTTCAAGGTATAGCAACGTTTATTCTGTGTGCTTCTTTTGAGTTTATTTCGCAAAAATCACAACAATTAAAAGATCAGTTAGGCTTTTTGTATTTAGCGGCGATGGCTGTAAAAGTTGGATTGTTCTGTATATTCTTTCAGAATATTCTTTTTTCATCATTAGTGTTATCAAAAACAGACAGCGCTTCCTTGCTAATTCCAATCTTTCTTTTTCTATTTTTAGAAGTTATGATTATCGTAAAAATCCTTAATAGAAACAACTGAAATATAAATATGCATTTGTTTAGAGGATTTTATTTATTATTTCACTACTTTTGCGCCCGAATTAGGCAGGCATTATTTTTTTCAAAAGAAGCAATGAAAATATCAAATTAT
>DATGMT010000136.1:0-43622 GCA_035307265.1 Aequorivita sp. | reverse complement strand
CGATAGAGAGAGTAGATTATATCATAACCGTCCGTTGTCTAATATTGTTTTCATGGGAATGGGTGAACCACTTATGAACTATAAAAACGTGTTAGCATCTATAGAGAAGATTACTTCAGATGAAGGTTTAGGAATGTCGCCCAAACGAATTACAGTTTCAACTTCGGGCGTTCCTAAAATGATAAAAAAATTGGCCGATGACGAAGTGAAGTTTCATTTAGCTGTTTCATTACATTCCGCCATTCAAGAAACCAGAGAGCAAATAATGCCTTTTGCCAAAAACTTTACCCTGCCTGACCTTAGAGAGGCTCTTGAATATTGGTACGCAAAGACCGAAAGAAAAGTTACCTACGAATATATAGTTTGGAAAGACATCAATGACAAGCGCGAAGATATAGACGCTTTAGTTAGATTCTGTAAATATGTGCCTTGCAAGGTTAATTTAATAGAATATAATCCAATAGGTGAAGACACATTTAAGCAAGCTTCATCTAGTGCAATTGATGAGTATATTGACAGTTTGGAGCGTAACCGAATTCCAGTAACAGTTCGTCGTAGTAGAGGAAAAGATATTGATGCTGCTTGTGGGCAGTTGGCTAATAAGCAATAAAAAAGAGCGGCTTTAAAGCCGCTCTTTTAATATAATTTAAATTCAGTAATTAGTTTTTAACTATTCTGAAAGTTTTGTCAGCGCCGTCAATAGTAACTTTAGCGATGTAAACTCCAGACTGAAGTCCAGCAAGGCTAACAGTTTCATTGTTGCTGCTTAAGTTTTTAGCAGAAACTTCTTGACCTAGCATGTTGTAAAGAGAAACTCTTTCCATTGCCGTGTTAGCAGAAAGGTTTAAATCGTTGTTAGCAACGTAGTAGTTGAAACCTTGGAATAACTCATCGTTAGTACTCAATGCATCTGCAGTAACTTTAAAGTCGTCCATTTGTAGGAAGAAAGCATCTTCGGTTACATAGTGGATAGCGATGTAAATTGGTCCACCTTCGTATGGAGTAAGGTCATACACATACTCAGTATAGTCTCCTTCTGGAACTTCAAATACACCGTAAGACAATGTAACGAAGTCAGAAACTTCAGTGCCAGTAGTAGAAACAAAGACTTCGATTTTTTCTAATCCCCAGTCACCAGTAAATGATTTAGCCCAAAAGCTTAATGAAGAACCAGAAGCGTTAGTTAAATCAATTTGTGGAGTAATGATCCAGTCATCGTTTACAGGAGTACCACTATTGTTACCAGTACTTGCAAACATGTATAAACCTTTTTCTCCAGTTCTAGCGTCATAATCTGTTCCACCTTGACTTGGTGTTGTCAATTCAGAGTTGAATACAATTCCCGTTCCAATATAGTAGTTGTTTGGAAACTCAATACCTTCAATACCGTAAGTTTGATCACCATCTAGGTCAATTTGAGTCCAGTCGCCAATAACTTCGAAAGCAAAATCATCATAGTCTTCGAAGCTATCTTCCCAAACAGTTACTTGTGCGCTCATCGCAAAACCAGCAAATAAAGCTGCTAAAAATGTAATTTTTTTCATATTAAATTAAGTTTTATAGTTTTTATTAGTCACCAAATATAAGTTAAATTTCTAAAACCACCGCTATATATGCGACTTTTTGAATTATTGTAGTAAGTTTTAACATCTGTTTTGTGTGGTTAAACTCGAGTTTTTCAGGACATTTATGACCTATCCATCATTCATTTTTTCTATATCTTTGGGCGTCCATGAAAATAGTATCGCGCATCAAACTCCCCATTGAAGAAGAAATGGAACTTTTTGAGAAAAAGTTCTCGTCTTCTATGTTGTCAAAAGTATCTCTGCTCAACAGAATCACTCATTATGTGGTGAACAGAAAAGGTAAGCAGATGAGGCCTATGTTCGTTTTTCTTATTGCTAAAATGACAGGGGAAGGTAAAGTGAATGAGCGCACTTATCGAGGTGCTTCTGTTATTGAACTTATTCATACTGCTACTTTGGTTCATGACGATGTTGTTGATGATAGTGATCGTCGACGCGGCTTTTTTTCTATCAATGCACTTTGGAAAAATAAAATAGCCGTTCTAGTTGGCGACTACTTACTTTCTAAAGGTTTATTGCTTTCCATAGACAATGGTGATTTTGATTTGCTTCGAATCATCTCTGTAGCCGTTCGTGAAATGAGCGAAGGTGAATTACTCCAAATTGAAAAGGCCAGAAGGCTTGATATTACAGAAGAAGTGTATTTCGAAATCATTCGTCAAAAAACGGCAACTCTTATTGCTGCATGCTGTGCGATGGGTGCACGTTCTGTTATGGCTTCAGATGAAGAAGTGGAAAAAATGAGGAAATTTGGCGAGCTCATCGGTACTGCTTTTCAAATAAAAGATGACCTTTTCGACTATGGAAATGAGCATATTGGAAAACCCACTGGAATTGATATTAAAGAGCAGAAAATGACGCTTCCACTAATTTATGCTCTAAATCATGCATCAGAGAAGGATAGAAAATGGCTTATTAATTCTGTTAAGAACCACAATACGGACCGAAAGCGGGTTAAGGAAGTTATCAATTTCGTTAAAGAAAATGGTGGATTAGAATACGCAGTTCTCCGAATGAAGGAATATCAACAGGAAGCGCTTCAACTATTAGAAACTTACCCATCTTCACCATATAAAGAGTCTTTAGAGCTAATGGTTAATTATGTTATCGATAGGAAGAAGTAGGTTAAAGTCGGCTCCATAAGGATTGCTATGAGGAATTAGACATTGTTAATAAAATCATTTCTTTCTTATTTATCTTAGCATTTAAAATTTACAAGTTAAAAAAGAGCCTATGAAACTTATCACTTTATATATTGCCACAATTTTGTCTGTTTTGGTCAGTGGTATATTGCATTCTCAAGAGGTTGAAGTTGAGGAAAATAGAATAACCTATGATTATCTAACGCGACTTGGGGTATATGCAAGTGGTAGTTTCTTAGATTTGGTAGGTCATGACTATACCTATGGAGAAACTCCCTTTGCTGTTGGAAGATCTTCCAGTACTGAGATTGGGGTTATTTTAAGAACGAGATTGTTTGAAGAATCAGACTTTATTCGATTAAAGTATGGTTTGGCAATACAATGGAATAAATTATCACCTCGTGGAAATAAATATATGGTGGATGAAAATGGTATAAATAATTTAGAGGAGTTTTCACTTGACTTAAAGAAAAGCGAATTGCGTTTCACCAATTTAATTGTTCCATTATATTTTGAATTTGGGCCATCAAGAAAGATTAATGATTACAACTACGTCACATTTTCTAAGGCTAGACAATTTAAAATTGGGCTCGGAGGATATGCAGGCTTTAACATAGGAAGCATGCAAAAATTGAAGTACAAAGAAGATGGCGTTAGCGTAAAAAACAAAATCAAGAGGGATTACAATACAACAGGTTTTGTCTACGGAGTTGGAGCCTATGTGGGATATGATATTTTAAGTATTTTTGCCAAATATGATCTCTCTCCACTGTTTGAAAACCAACCCGAAGATTTCCATCTCTTATCTTTAGGTTTAAGAATAGATTTGGATTGAGAATACTCCAGCTTTTTAAATTAAACCTCATTTGTATGTTTACATTAGAGTATATCGAGGTCTAATGCTTTGTTGACTTTTCTTTTTCCCAACGTCACAAATCTTTTCGTAATACGTTGCTTAGGTAGCAGTTATCTTACTTTGAAGAGATTTGATACTTGATGCCTATAACTTTTTTCCATCCTTCAGACAACCTTTTCCATATAATTTGCGTCTGTTAAAATAGAGACCCAGAACAACGAAGCTAATTGTGAAAATTATTTCTTTATATAAAAACCATACTAAACTCATTGCTAAAGCATCGAAAAATGACCGTCGGGCGCAGCAAGAATTATTTAGGCAGTTTTCTCCAAAGATGTTAGGGGTTTGTCGGCAGTATCTAAAAAATACTTCTTTAGCTGAAGAGGTTATGCTACGTGGTTTTATGAAGATATTTTCAAGCTTAGAAACCTTTAAACACGAAGGTAGTTTTGAAGGTTGGATTCGACGGATAATGGTGAATGAAAGTATTTCTCAGCTTCGAAAAGAAAACAAGTTGAAATTTGTTTCCGATCAGGAGATTGAGAATTCTTCAGATTATGCCACAACAATTGAAACAGTTTTGGAGGTGGACGAAATACAGAAATTAATTGATAGCCTTCCAGAGGGATATAAAACGGTTTTTGTGCTTTATGTAGTTGAAGGATACAAGCACAATGAAATTTCCGAATTGCTTCAGATTAGTGAAAACACTTCAAAATCTCAGCTTTTTAAAGCCCGTAAAATGCTTCGGAATATGCTCAATAATCAAAATAATATAAACTATGGCACCCTTAAATCTTGAAAATAATATTCGTGAAAAGCTGGAGGACAGGGAGCTTAAACCCTCTCTAGATGCCTGGGCAAAACTAGAGTCTCGGTTGGATAAAGAACAGCCCAAAAAGAAAACAGTGATATGGTATTATGTGGCTGCTAGTTTTATTGGAGTTTTAATCTTAAGTGCTATTTTCTTCACAGGAACTAATATAGATGAAAATTTAAAACTGGTAGACGAAAACGCGAAAGAGATCCATATTGAAAAGCAATCTGAGATTATTGTAAAACCTTTGTTTCAGGAAAGAGTTGTAGTAGAAGATGTCGATAAAGAAATAAAGACAAAAAAGAAACCATCCAAGGATGATACTAAATTGATCCCTTCGAAAGCGTCGGCAGTTGATAGACAAATTCTAAAAGGTGAAGTTATTGCTGAGGTTTCGGAAACTACTCAAGAAGCTTTGTCTGTGAAAGCTTATATCAAAAATGAAAACCAGCTACTAGATGAAAAGGCAAGTGAAGTTGCTTTACAGATTAGGTCGTTACAGGATACTAATGCCGAGGTCACTATAGAGGAAGTAGAAGCTTTGCTAGAAAATGCACGTCGGGATATTCAGGCCCAAAGAGTGTTGAAGAGTCAAAAAGTTGATGCAATGGCATTACTGGAAGAAGTGGAATGGGAGCTCGACAAGAGCTTTCGTGATAAGGTGTTTGATGCTTTGGGAGAAGGTTTCCACAGGCTTCGTACAGCTATATCACAACGAAACAATTAATCTTATTATCTCGTCGGGCGCGCGGATGAGATGTTTTTTTATAACCACTATATTAATTTAAAATTTAAAAAGAATATTATGAGAATAATTACTCTTTACATAGCCTTGACGCTAATGACAGTTATGTCTCTAAGCGCCCAAACCGATAATAAAGCTAAGGATTCAACTTTTGTTGAAACTCTTTCAACTGAGAAAGAGCATATAATTCAAGAGGAAAAAGATGCTTTAAAACGTGAGGTAGAAAAAATAAATTCCAACATAGAAAACGGGTCAGTTTCAAAAGAAGAAGCGGAAGAGTTAAAAAGAAAAGCTGCTCAAAAGCATGCGTTGAATATAGAAAATCGAATTGCAATTATAGAAAATGAAACTGCACTTAAAGAAAGAAATAGCGAACAAGGTTCTAAAGTGGATAATGCACATTTTTTAATAGGGATTGGGAATGAGAATGCTGATAGAGAAAGAATATTTGGAGTGTCGGTCAAAAGAAAAAAACGAAAAGTTCTCTATGATAGACGAACTACTTCTGGAGCTATTATAGCTTTCGGACTTAATAATGCTATAACAGAAGGAGAGTCTTTAGAGGATTCCGACTTTAAAGTAGCGGGAAGTCGATTTTTTGAAATAGGTTGGGTGTGGAAAACACGCGTTCTTAAAAACAGTAATTGGTTTCGTGTTAAATATGGGTTCTCGTTTCAATTTAATGGATTAAAGCCAACTGAGAATCGCTATTTTGTCGATACTGGAGAGCAAACCGAATTACAGATCTTTCCGCTAGACCTTAAGAAATCGAAGTTTAGAATGGATAATCTTGTAATCCCTGTACATTTTGAATTTGGGCCTTCAAAAAAAGTAGATCACACAGATTATTTTCGATATGACACTCGCAGCCAATTTAAATTTGGAATTGGAGCTTATGGAGGAATTAATTTGGGGGTGCGTCAAAAGTTGAAATTTACTGAGGACGGTGATAAGAAGAAGCAAAAGTTAAAAGAAAACTATAACTCAACAAACTTTGTTTATGGTATAAGTAGCTATGTGGGGTGGGGTGCAAGTTCTATTTATTTCAAATATGACCTCAACCCGATTTTTAAAAACAATACTGTAGAACAGCGGAATATTTCATTGGGTTTCAGGCTTGATTTGGATTAGTTAATATAAGCCTCTTTTGAAGTCTTAATCTACAAGGTTTCTGAAACTTTGTAGGTTTCTTTTTTTAATATCCTATTTTTGCAACTTGGAATCTACAAACGCCTATCTTTAAACTTCATGATCTCGAGAACCACCATAGACAATGTTTTTGAAACCGCCCGAGTTGAGGAGGTGATTGGTGATTTTGTGCAGTTGAAAAAAGCGGGAAGTAACTTTAAAGGATTAAGCCCTTTTACCGATGAGCGTTCTCCGAGTTTTATGGTGAGTCCCGTAAAACAGATTTGGAAAGATTTCAGTAGTGGAAAAGGTGGGAACGTGGTTTCATTCTTGATGGAGCACGAACATTTCACCTATCCTGAGGCTATAAGGTACTTGGCCAAAAAGTATGGAATTGAAATAGAAGAAACTGAACAGAGCGACGAGCAAAAAGAGCAAGCCAACGAACGTGAAAGTCTTTATTTGGTTAGTGAGTTTGCAAAAGGATATTTCCATAAAACACTACTCAAAACTGAAGAAGGAAAGGCAATTGGTCTTTCCTATTTTAAGGAGCGTGGTTTTACAGATGAAACCATAAAAAAGTTTGAGCTTGGATATTCACCCGATTCTTGGGATGCGTTTACAAGTCATGCCATCCAAAAAGGGTATAAGCTCGAGTTTCTTGAAAAAACAGGGTTAACCATTGTAAAGGAAGAGAAACAATTTGATCGCTTTAAGGGACGTGTAATGTTCCCAATTAAAAGCATGAGCGGTAGAGCTCTTGGGTTTGGAGGTAGAATTTTAACTTCAGATAAAAGAGCTGCAAAATACCTCAACTC
Organism: Aequorivita sp.; assembly: GCA_035307265.1. Classification (GTDB taxonomy): domain Bacteria; phylum Bacteroidota; class Bacteroidia; order Flavobacteriales; family Flavobacteriaceae; genus Aequorivita. The sequence goes on along the minus strand of DATGMT010000136.1, from coordinate 36,530 downwards.
TCCCGAAAGTGATATTTACCATAAGAGCAAAGTTCTCTATGGCATTTACGATGCCAAACAGAGTATTGCCAAGGAAGATAATTGTTATTTGGTAGAAGGTTATACCGATGTAATTCAGATGCATCAAGCTGGCGTGCATAACGTTGTATCTTCATCGGGAACTGCATTGACTCCTGAGCAAATACGCTTGATTAATCGCCTTACCAAAAACATTACGGTTCTATTTGATGGGGATGCTGCTGGACTGCGGGCTGCTATTCGTGGGATTGATCTAATTTTGGAGCAGGGGATGAACGTAAAAATTTGCACTTTTCCCGAAGGTGAAGATCCCGACAGTTTTTCACGAAACAATTCTTTCGAAGACCTTACACTATACTTAGAAGAAAATTCTAAAGACTTTATCACTTTTAAAGCGTCGTTATTAGCTGCCGATGCTAAAAACGATCCGATAAAAAAAGCTGAAACCATTCACGATATGGTTGTAAGCATTTCCAAAATTCCAGACAATATTAAGCGTGAAGTGTATTTGAGAGAATGTTCTCGGATTATGGATATTTCTGAGCAAGTTCTTTTCAATACATTATCACAAACGCTTAATAAAGGTTTAAAAGAAGCTGCTAAAAAACAAAAACCAAGTTCTGAGCCTTTTGAGGTTATTTCTTCGGAAAAAGAGGTTGTTAAAAAAGTTGATGTCCAGTTTCAGTTGGAGCAGAAATTACTTGAACTCCTTGTTTTGTATGGAAATGTGGAAGAGTCATTTAACGATATGTTGCTCGTTCCTGACCAAACCGATATTGTAGATTATAAATCGGAAACGCAGGAGTGCCGTGTTTTTGAGAAAATATACTTGGATTTACAGGAAGATGAAGTAGAGTTTACTAATGAAGAGTTTCAGAAGCTATATGCTGAAATAATAAATCGATTTGCCAGTAATCCAGAGCAGGGAGCAGAATCGTTTGTAAATCAATTAGAGCCTGAAATGGCTACTCTTGTTACCAATATTTTAATGGAGGAAGAACGATATGCTCTACACGATTGGCAAAGGAGAGAGATTTACGTTAAAGAAAAGGAGCAAACCATAGCCCAAGTAGTGAGTGAAACCATTCTCAACCTTAGAAGATTTCTAGTTTCTAAAAAGATTAGTGAACTTTCTGAGGGTATGAGAAACGCAGAAGAAGAAGAAGAAAGAGAGGCTGGGCTTCAAGAAATAGTGGACTATATTGGACTTAAAAAACTGCTTTCAGATAGGCTAAATCGGGTTCTTTAATTAAAGAGTAGGTAAAGCGCGTGAGTGACTAATGAGCTCAGCGAGGTTTTTGATATTTAATTTTTTAAGAAGTCTCGATTTATAAGTGCTTACGGTTTTCTCGTTAATCCCTAAAAGGGCTGCAATATCCTTGTTGCGTTTTCCGGCTACAAGAAGATCAAGCACCTCAATTTCACGCGTAGAGAGTTGGCTATACCTGTTTTTAATAGAAGCCGTGGTTAATGATTTTTTAGAGGTATCTCTTGTTTCTTTGCTGAGGTAGGTGTTTCCAGAAATAACGATCTTTAAAGCTTTTAAAAATTGATTAGCACTTGCGGTTTTATGAATATATCCTTTTGCTCCTGTCTTGATAGAGTGTGCTGCATAAATTTCTTCAGGATAAGACGAAAAAACAACGATTTTTATTTTGGGAAGAGCCTTTAGAACTTCATTGAAAATTTTGAAACCAATAACTCCAGGCATGTCTAATTCTAAAACTAGTACAGCTGGTTTTTTCTTTGCTAAAACCTTTATTAATTCATTTCCGTTAGAAACCTCTCCTATTACTTTAAATGATTCAGAGTTCTGAAGTAGTTCTTTTATTCCTCTTCGGGTAATAGGGTGGGGGTCTGCTATGACTATTTTTTTCATTTAAATTAGGTTCAAAACGAGGTAGGTTACTATAGGTGTTTTTGCGCAAAATATTGCTAACCTATAGATGTTTAGTTGTTTAGGTTTTTTTTAAGTTGGTTGGTATTTGACAAATAGGGATAGGCTTCATTTTATGCTGATTAGCTCTGTATAGTCGTTCGTAAATTTTCATTACTTCTTTTTGCCTTTTAGAGAATTCAGTATCTGATTGATTGTTTTCTTTCATTCTCATAGCCCATTCTAATTCGTCGTAGCTTGCACCCAATTGGTCTTCATCAGATCGATTATCGCCAAAGAGTCCGTCGGTTGGTACAGCCTCTAAAATTGAATTAGGAATATTTAAGACCTTTCCTATTTTGTAAACTTCACTTTTTATTAAATCGCCGATAGGACTTAAGTCAACACCACCATCACCATATTTTGTAAAAAAACCTACGCCAAAGTCTTCAACTTTATTTCCTGTGCCTGCAACTAAATACCTATGAATCCCAGCGAGATAATAAAGTGTAGTCATTCGCAATCGGGCTCTCGAATTTGCGAGAGAAAGCTGTAAGGCGCTATCATTTTCAGAAGTAGGTAGTTGAACTTTTAGTTCTTCAAAAACTGTGGTTAAGTCAACTTGAGTGCTGCTTACGTTTTTGTGGTTTTGTTTTAGGAAATCAATATGTTCTTTCGCTCGTGAAACTTGACTTTCAGCTTGGTGGATTGGCATTTCTACACAAAGAGTTTGCAACCCAGTTTTTGCGCATAAAGCCGATACTACAGCAGAATCAACACCTCCGCTTATTCCTAGGACAAATCCATCCATTTTAGCGTTTTGAGCATACGATTTTAACCACTCTACTATATGTTCAATTACCTTCTCGGTTTTCATTCTTGATTTTATTCGTTAAAATATTATTTTTTTCAAGGCTATATAGACATGATATATATGAGTATTCATTGTTTTATTTAAATCCACGGAGGATTCAAAAGTCATTTGTCATATATGCCTGACGGTTACTTCAATTCTATATATAATAATACCTTTGCAGTGCAAAAGTTGATAAAGATAAAATTAATAAAAAGGATTGGCGAAAACCAATCAGAAGATTTTTACTTGTAGATGAAATACAGCGCTTTATTGTTCGTTTGTTTGCTTTTTTTCTCCTGTGCGGATGAGAGTAAACTTGAAAAAGAAATAGGTGGAATTCCAATTGATGTTGAAATTCGTCGTTTTGACAAAGACTTTGCTAAAGCTACTCCGTCTGATCTTCCGGTTCTAAAAGATGAATATCCTGCTTTTTTTCCTAAACAATACCACGATAGTATTTGGGTTCAAAAGCTGACAGATACACTTCAAAAAGAATTGGAAAATGAAGTAATTAAGACGTTTCCGAAAGATGAAAAAATAGAAGATGTGCTTGTGCCACTTTTTCAACATATAAAATACTACTTTCCTAAGTTTGAGGTGCCGTTAGTTATTACAACCACTTCCGATGTTGATTATAGAAACAAAGTGATCTTAACCGAAAACAAGCTAATTATAGGTTTAGATAGTTATTTGGGGTCTGAGCATTACTTCTATGCAGGAATTGAAAAATACTTTACAAAAGGGATGAAGCCTTCTCAGATAGGGCCAGATGTGGCGGAAGCATACGCGCTTCTATATGTAAAGCCTCCAAGGAAAGCTGCGTTTATGGATCAGATTGTTTACTATGGAAAACAACTTTATCTCAAGGATCTATGGTTGACTAAAACCCCAGATGCAGAAAAAATTGGCTACACTCCAGAAGAATATGACTGGGCAGAAGAGAATGAGTTGTATATGTGGCGTTATTTTGTTGAAAATGAGCTGCTTTACAGTACTGATCCAAAATTAGGAGCTCGGTTTATCAATCCTGCGCCCTTCTCTAAGTTTTACCTAGAAATAGATAACGAATCACCTGGGATGCTTGGGCGATACTTAGGGTGGAAAATAGTGCGTGCATATATGGAAAACAATGATGTAGACGTCCAGCAATTGATGATTACTGAAGCAGACGAAATATTTAAAGAATCAAAATATAAACCTAAGAAATAATGGCTGTAAAACATACTTCCGAAATAAAACTTAAAGTCGATCTTGATGAAAACAAGATTCCAGAAACGATGCATTGGACCGCTGAAGACGGTGGTATTACCAATGAAGAAACAAAAGCAATAATGCTTTCCGTTTGGGATAGTAAAAATAAAGAATCGTTGCGTATTGATCTTTGGACAAAAGACATGCCTGTAGATGAAATGAAAATATTTTTTCATCAAACTCTAACTGCTATGGCCGACACTTTTCAAAGGGCGACCGATGATAAGAGAATGAGTGATACTATGCGAGATTTCTGCGATTACTTTGCCGAGAAATTGGAGTTGAAAAAAGAGTAGATTAAAATTCAGCGCTCTGAATAGTAGAGTTTAATTCTTCAATATAATTTAGGACGTCTTCTCGTCCTTCGGAATTACTGGAGGAAGTGATAAAATATCTAGGCATTTCCTCCCAGGTTTCCAGCATTTTATCGGTATAGGCCTGAATATTTCTTTCTAATGCCTTTGGTTTTAATTTGTCGGCTTTGGTGAAGATAATATGAAAGGGAATGCCGTTTGTTCCTAGCCATTGCATAAATTCCATGTCTATGGGCTGTGGTTCATGGCGACAATCAACAAGTACAAAAGCAAGCACTAATTGTTCTCTTCTTTCAAAATAACTAGTAATAAACTTCTGAAAAGTTTTTTTACTGCTTTTTGAAACGCGAGCATATCCATATCCAGGTAAGTCTACGAGATACCAATTCTTGTTTACGAGAAAATGATTAATTAGTTGTGTTTTTCCTGGTCTTCCAGAAGTTTTGGCCAAGTTTTTTCGCTGCAACAACATATTGATGAGAGATGACTTGCCAACATTACTTCGTCCTATAAACGCATATTCGGGTAGGCGATCTTTTGGACATTTATCCACATCGCTATTACTCTTTACAAATTCAGCTGTTTTTATATGCATCTTTCTTGTTTTATCAACTTATCCACAATAGGAGGGGTTGAAGGTCTTGGAGAAATGTGTAAAGCTCGTGTTTTATAAATTAGAAGCTAAAAGCCTCTTTTTTGTAACCAAGCGTATAGAAGCTCGTTGAACTTGTCAGGATGCTCCATCATTGCTGCATGACCACATTTTTCAATCCAAAAGAGTTCAGAATCTGGCAGGAGTTCGTTGAATTCTTTTGCAACTTCAGGTGGAGTGACGTTGTCATTTGCTCCCCATATAATGCATGTTGGTGTGGGCATTTTCGGTAAATCCTTAGCCATATTATGGCGAATCGCACTTTTAGCAATTGCAAGTGTTCGGATTAATTTATTTCTGTCGTTTACGGTTTCGTATACGTCGTCAACAATTTCTTTTGTAGCAACAGCCGGGTCGTAAAAAACATTTTCTGCTTTTTTCTGAATGTAGTCATAGTCCCCACGTTTTGGGTAACTTTCACCCATAGCGCTTTCGTAAAGTCCCGAACTTCCAGTAATAACTAAGGCTTTAATTTTTTCAGGATATAACCTCGTGCAGAGCAATCCAATGTGCCCTCCAAGAGAGTTTCCAAGTAATATAACTTCTTTGTAGCCCAAGTGGTCAATAAACTGCGAAACATATTTCGCAAAATTCTTGACGTTGGTTTTTAGAAGGGACATTTTATAAATGGGAAGCTCAGGAATTAATACTTTATAGCCTTTTTCTGGAAAGAATTCAGCTACACCATCAAAATTACTCAACCCTCCCATGAGTCCATGAAGAATAATGATTGGAGTCCCTTCGCCTATTTCTAAATATGAAAATTTTCCTTCTTTCTTGATATTATCAGACATAGGTGGTTAGTGCCGTTTAGAAAAACAAAAGTAAACAAAATTCCTTCACAATAAATATATAATATCCACCACATCAACCTTTGATTAAAAATACATCAATGTTGATGGTGGTAAAACTTATCAACAAAGTGGTATAATGTGGTAGAAAGTGGTAAAAGTTATTTATATTTGAATCTATAAAAATTAACCAGCAGGATTTCACAATGCTCAATCTCATAGGTACATACGAATGTAAAGCGGACGTAAAAGGTCGCGTCATGGTACCTGCTGCGCTTAAAAAACAGTTGTCTCCGGCTATGGCAGATGGCTTTGTTGTGAAGCGTTCGGTTTTTCAACCGTGTTTAGAGCTGTATCCAATGAAAGAATGGGATGCATTGATGAAGAAAATGAGTGAGTTAAATCGTTTCAGCAGAAAAAACAACGATTTCATTAGGAGGTTTACTGCTGGAGTTAGAGTTGTTGAGCTTGATTCAACAGGAAGATTGCTCATTCCTAAGGACTTATTGTCTTTTGCGGGAATAAGTAAGGAGTTGGTGATTTCTTCTGCAATTAATATTGTAGAAATATGGGATAAAGACAAGTATGAGCAGGCGATTGATGATGCGGCTGATGATTTTGCTGACTTGGCTGAAGAAGTAATGGGAGATAAATTCAACGAAGGCGATGGAATATCATAATCCAGTTTTGCTTAAAGAAACTGTCGATGGTTTAAATATTAGGCCTGACGGTGTTTATGTGGATGTCACTTTTGGAGGAGGTGGGCATTCGCGTGAGATATTAAGTCGATTGGGTGAGAGTGGGAAGTTATATGCGTTTGATCAGGATAAGGATGCGTTAGAAAATGAAATTGACGATCCGCGATTTGTTTTAATTCATCAGAATTTCAGGTTAATGAAGCGGTTTTTGCGCTTTTATGGTCACAAGACTGTGGATGGAATTCTTGGTGATTTTGGGGTTTCATCACATCAGTTTGATGTTCCGGAGCGTGGGTTTTCAACTCGTTTTGAGGCAGATTTAGATATGCGGATGGATAGAAACAGTAATTTCTCTGCCTACAATGTTGTTAATAAGTATGAAGAGTCTCAGTTGCGCGATGTGTTGTTTAACTATGGCGAGTTGAGAAGTGCGGCAGCAATGGCAAGGGTGATTGTGTCGGCAAGAGAAGAGGCGAAGATTAAAACTTCCAGTCAGTTAAAAGCAGTGTTGCGTAGGTTTTTACCTGCTCATAGGGAGAATAAAATTTTGGCTCAAATTTATCAGGCTATTCGCATTGAGGTGAATCAGGAGTTGGAGGCGTTAAAAGAATTTTTGCTTCAAACAGATGAGGTGTTAGAAACTGGAGGGCGGTTAAGTTTGATAAGTTACCATTCACTAGAAGATAGGTTGGTGAAAAGGTATATTAGAAATGGTTTGTTTGAAGGTGAGCCAGAGAAGGATGTTTTCGGCAGAGTTGAGGTTCCATTTAAAGCAGTGGGGAGATTTATTATCCCTTCTGAAGAAGAAATAAAAAATAATAATCGTGCTCGGAGTGCAAAGCTTCGAATTGCAGAAAAATTATAACGACAAAAAGTTGAAAGAAGGTTTTTATAATATCATAAAGGGGAGGTTTTTGATGAGTGAGGATTCATTGAAAAACTGGAAGCTTATCATCTTTCTTTCTCTTTTGGCTCTTGTAATGATTGCTAGTTCGCATAGTGCTGATAAAAAAGTGCATAAAATTTCAAGGTTGAGTTCGCAAGTAAAGGAGTTGAAAAGTGAATATGTAGATGTTCGAATGACTTTGATGCAGTCTAAAATGGAGAGTAGAATTATTAGAGCTATGGATGGTAAAGGGCTTCAGCCTTCTTCAACTCCTCCGAAAAGGATAAGGATTATAGCAGACGGGTCGTCTCAAAATATATTTGGAATAGATAGTGAATTCCAAATAGCGAAGAGTGAATAATTTAAGTTAACTAAGTAGACATACACAAGGAACAAACTATGGCTGTGGAGGAGAAAAATATAATGAACAAACTATACCTGATTGCGGGGTGTATGTTCATTTTTTCTATAGCTATCAGTGTAAAGCTGATGAATCTTCAGTTTGTTGAAGGGGATAAGTATCGTGAACTTGCTGAGAAAAGTACTGTTCATAACTTCAGTATTCCTGCTAATCGAGGAAATATATATGCAGATGATGGGAGTTTGTTGGCTACTTCTGTTCCAAAATACGACATTCGATTTGATGCAGTAACAGTTTCGGATGCAGATTTTAAAGAGTATTTATTGCCACTTTCAGAAGGGTTGAGTAAGATGTTTGGAAAGTCGGTTGCTCATTATCAAAATACACTTCGAAAAGCGCGTGCCGATAAAAACAGGTATTTGTTGATTGTAAAAAACCTTGGATATACAGATTATATTAAAGTAAGAAATCTGCCGCTCTTCAGAAAAGGGCCTTATAAAGGAGGGATAATTGTGGAGCAGCGTACAGTGAGAGAGCATCCAATTGGACAAATAGCTCAGCGAACAGTTGGTGGGGAGACATTCGATAAGCCGGGTCATTATTCGGTTGGATTAGAGGGTGCTTTCAATGAAATGTTAACAGGAAAAGACGGACATCGTTTAAAACAAAAAATAGCTGCTGGTCAATGGAAGCCGGTTTATGACGACAACGAGATTGAGCCTCAGGATGGATATGATATTGTTTCTACCATTAATGTGAATATACAGGACATTGCTCATCATGCACTTTTAAAACAGTTAGAGTATTATGAAGCAGACCACGGTTCGGTAATAGTAATGGAGGTTAAAACGGGTGAAATTAAAGCTGTTTCAAATCTTGGAAGAACTTCGCAAGGAACTTATTATGAAAAGTGGAATTATGCAATTGGTGAATCACACGAGCCAGGTTCTACTTTTAAAGTAATGGCTTTAATGGCTGCCTTGGAGGATAAAGTTATTGACACTAGCACGGTAATAAATACAGGGAACGGAGTTAAGAAGTTTTATGGGAGAAATGTGTCCGACTCACGTAGAGGTGGATATGGTGAAATTTCCGCAGCAAGAGTGTTGGAAGTGTCTTCTAATATTGGAATTGCAAGTATTATAGACGATAACTATTCCAAGAATCCAAACAAGTTTATAAACAGATTAAAAAGTTGGAATCTCAATAAGAAAACGGGTGTCTCTATTAAAGGAGAGGGGAAGCCATTAATTCCAGGGCCTGGTGATAAAACATGGAGTAAAAATGCTCTGCCTTCTATTGCATATGGCTACAACCTGCACCTCACTCCACTTCAAACTTTGACGTTTTACAATGCAATTGCAAATAATGGGGTTATGGTAAAACCTAGGTTTATCAAGGAAGTGAGAGCTTGGAATGAAAAAGTTAAATCGTTTGAAACTGAAGTTATTAATCCGAAAATCTGTTCGGATGAGACGTTGTCTAAGATAACCGAAGTTTTAAAAAACACAGTCCAAAGAGGAACAGGAAGATCTCTTTATTCTCCTGACTTTTCAATGGCAGGGAAAACTGGTACGGCACGAACCGAATATTGGAAACCTGATTGGTCTAAGGACCCTCAGTTTATTTCATCATTTGCAGGCTTCTTTCCTGCTGAAAACCCGAAGTATTCTTGCATTGTGATTATTCATAAACCAAGTACTAAAAAAGGATATTACGGAGCAGATGTTTCAGGTCCGGTATTCAAAAGAATTGCGCAAAAAATATTTACAGAGTCATCTATTATCGAAGAGGTGAAAAACTTAGATCAGCCAGATTCTAAATTGGTTTCTGATTTCGATAGGTATTATGCTCAGTTGCAAAAAGCGCCCAAAACAATTCCTAATGTAAAAGGAATGGCTGGTATGGACGCAGTTTCACTATTAGAAAACCTTGGATTAAAGGTTCAAATAGTTGGCAATGGGAGTGTCTTAAATCAATCTGTAATGCCAGGTGAAGCAGTTAAAAAAGGGGAGAAAATAATATTGAAACTATCGTGATACTATTAAAAGACATACTGTATAAGGTAACCCTAGAAAGAGTAGTGGGTAGCACTTCTATTGCTATACATAATATGGAGTTTGATTCTAGGAAAGTGTCTTTAAACGATGTTTTTGTAGCTATTAAAGGTAGCGTGAGCGATGGACATGAATATATAAAAAAAGCTGCGAACCAAGGTGCTTTGGCGATTATCTGTGAGGTTTTACCAGATGATATGGTAAACGGCATTACCTATGTTCAGGTGTTTGATACTCATAAAGCCATGGCTATTATGGCTTCTAACTATTACGGAAATCCTTCTGCTGAATTAAAACTGGTTGGGGTTACGGGCACTAATGGAAAAACAACTGTTTCGTCTTTGCTTCATCAGCTAATTAAGAAAGCTGGATATGTGGCAGGACTGATTTCTACAGTGAAAATTGTGGTGGGTGATGATGAATATAAAACTTCCCTTACTACTCCCGATTCGGTTACCATCAACAAGTATCTAAGGATGATGGTCGATGCAGGTGCTGAGTACTGCTTTATGGAAGTTAGCTCCCACGGAATTCACCAAAAGCGAACAGAGGGATTGCATTTTTCTGGAGGTGTTTTTACTAACCTTTCTCATGATCATTTAGACTATCATAAAACATTTGCTGAATACAGAGATGTTAAAAAAACATTCTTTGATCAGTTGCCTTCTTCAGCTTTTGCTCTAGTAAATGCCGACGATAAAAATGGCTCGGTAATGCTTCAAAATTCAAAAGCAAGTAAATATACTTATGCTTTAAAGTCCTATGCCGACTACAAAGTACAGGTTTTAGAAAGTGGGTTTGACGGTCAGTTATTAAAGATTAATAATCAAGATGTTTGGGTGAAGTTAATAGGCGGGTTTAATGCGTATAATTTACTTGCCATTTATGGTGTTGCGCATCTTTTAGGGTTAGAAGACATTGAGATTCTTCAAATCATGAGCACTTTAGATAGTGTTGATGGAAGATTTCAGTATATGATTTCTGAAAAGAATGTTGCTGCAATTGTCGATTATGCCCACACGCCCGATGCATTAAAAAATGTTCTTGAAACTATAAATAGTATTCGAACAGGAAATGAAACAGTTATAACTGTAGTTGGTTGTGGCGGAGATCGCGATGCAAATAAAAGACCATTAATGGCTCAAATAGCAGCTTCATTAAGCGGTAAAGTGATTCTAACAAGTGATAATCCACGAACCGAAGACCCAGAGAAGATTATAGAACAAATGGAAGCAGGGGTGCCTGCCGAACATTATAAAAAAACACTTTCTATTACTAATAGAAAAGAAGCGATTAAGGCAGCATGCCAAATGGCAGAGGAAAACGATATCATTTTAATTGCTGGAAAAGGTCATGAAACATATCAAGAAATCAATGGAGTTAGATATGATTTTGATGACTTTAAAATTGTAAAAGAACTTTTAATAACCCTAAACAAATAGGAAATGCTGTATTACCTCTTTAGTTATTTGGACAGAAACTACGATTTGCCAGGCACAGGGTTGTTTGAGTTTTTAACATTCCGTGCTTCTTTGGCAGTAATACTTTCATTGTTTATAGCTACGGTTTACGGGAAAAAAATTATTCGTTTTTTACGCAAAAAACAAATAGGGGAATCCATTCGTGATCTTGGATTAGAGGGGCAAGATGAAAAAGCAGGAACTCCAACTATGGGTGGAATTATCATAATCTTAGCCACGTTAATACCTGTATTTCTATTTGCGAAACTTGAAAATATATATGTCATTTTATTGATTGTAACCACACTTTGGATGGGGACAATTGGTTTTATAGATGACTACATTAAAAAATTTAAAAACGATAAAGAAGGTCTTCCAGGTAGATTTAAAGTTGTTGGCCAAGTGGGGTTAGGGTTGTTTGTTGGTGCAGTAATGTATCTACACCCCAATATTGCAGTGCAAAGAACTGTCGAAACCCCTACGGCCCAAACTGAAGTAATCGCGCAAAAATCTGAAAGTTCATTTTACGTGAAAGATAAGGCGATGCTCACCACGATCCCTTTTGTTAAAAAGAACGAATTCGACTATTCACAGCTCATTAGCTGGATGGGCGGGAACTATAAGAGCTATGTGTGGATTATATTTATCCCTATCGTAATTTTTATAATTACAGCTGTTTCAAATGGTGCAAATTTAAGTGATGGAATAGACGGATTAGCGGCAGGATCTTCAGCGATTATAGGTATAACCTTGGCGCTCTTTGCCTGGGTTTCGGGTAACATGATTTTTTCTGACTATTTGAACATTATGTACATTCCGAATACTGGAGAGATGACAATCTTTATAACCGCTTTTGTTGGAGCATTGATTGGTTTTCTATGGTATAATGCATACCCAGCACAAGTTTTTATGGGAGATACAGGAAGTCTTACAATAGGTGGAATTATTGCTGTTATTGCTATAGCAGTAAGGAAAGAATTGTTGATTCCAATCTTATGCGGGATATTCCTAATAGAAAACCTGTCTGTAGTACTGCAAGTTGGTTGGTTTAAATACACTAAAAAGAAATTTGGCGAGGGAAGACGAATTTTTAGAATGTCGCCTTTACACCACCACTATCAAGTAAAAGGTTTTCATGAAAGCAAAATTGTAACGCGCTTTTGGATTGTTGGAATTTTCCTAGCAATTCTAACCATTGTTACATTGAAAATTAGATAGGGTAGAATAGAACGAGGGGGTATGAATGGAAATGTGGTCGATCGTAAATCGAAAATCGTGATTCTCGGTGGAGGAGAGAGTGGTGTGGGAACCGCCATTTTAGCAAAACAAAAGGAGTTTGAAGTGTTTGTGTCAGACTTCGGAAAAATAAAAGATAAGTACAAACAAGTTCTTATAAGTAATGAAATTGATTGGGAAGAAGGAGGGCATTCTGAAGAGAAAATCCTCTCTGCAGATCTTGTGATGAAGAGTCCAGGAATACCAGATAGCGCACCAATTGTTAAACGCTTAATTGAAAAAGAGATACAAGTTATCTCTGAGATTGAGTTTGCAGCAAGATTTACAAATGCGGTTATCGTTGGAATAACTGGAAGTAATGGCAAGACCACTACTGCAAGTTTGACTCACCACATTGTAAAGAGTGGGGGATTGAATGTTGCGTTGGGAGGAAATATCGGAAAAAGCTTTGCTCAATTAGTGGCGGATTCTAATTCGAAAGGTAAGGAGATAGAAAACTTCATACTCGAACTCAGCAGTTTTCAGCTAGATGGAATAGAGCATTTTTCGCCTCACATAGCAGTGATGACTAATCTAAGCCCAGACCATTTGGATAGGTATGATTATAAGTATGAAAACTATATCGCCTCAAAATTCCGAATAGTGATGAATCAGACGTCGGAGGATTATTTTATTTATAACGCAGACGATGAGGAAATAAACAAATGGCTTTCAAAAAACCCAATCAAATCAAAATTACTTCCTTTTTCAACAACAAAAGAGTTGAAACAGGGAGCATTTAAAAAAGACAACGAAATAATAATAACAATAGATAACGATCAATTTAGTATGCCAATTTCAACAATAGGAATTCAGGGAGAACACAACGTTAAAAACGCAATGGCTGCTTCAACTGTAGCTAAATTATTAAAAATAAGAAAACAGACTATTCGGGAAAGTTTAGGTGGTTTTCAAGGTGTTGAGCATAGACTTGAAAAAGTACTGAAAATAAACAAGGTTCAGTATGTTAACGACTCAAAGGCTACCAATGTAAATGCAACTTTCTTTGCGTTAGATAGTATGGAAAACCCTACTATATGGATTGTAGGTGGAGTAGATAAAGGGAATGATTATACCGAGTTATTGCCGTTAGTAAATGAGAAGGTAAAAGCCATTATTTGCTTAGGAGTTGATAATCAAAAAATAATCAATGCCTTCGGAAACGTAATAGACACAATAGTTGAAGCTACTTCTATGACAGAAGCAGTTCAGGCAGCATATCGATTAGCAGAAAATAACAATACTGTTCTATTGTCACCTGCTTGTGCAAGTTTCGATTTGTTCGAAAACTACGAGGATAGAGGAAGACAGTTTAAAGAAGCAGTACGCAACTTATAAATATTGAAAATTAACAGTGAAAAACCTTTTCCACTACATACAAGGAGATAAAGCAATATGGGGTATAGTTGCTATGCTAACCCTATTTTCCTTTATGCCAGTTTACAGCTCGAGCAGTAATTTGGCATACTTGTATGGTGATGGAAATACTTTCAAATTTCTGTTTAAGCATTTTGCACATTTGGTGTTAGGTTTTGGCATTCTGTATGGTGTTCATAAAATCCCGCATCATTATTTCAAAGGGTTATCACTGATTGCTCTGCCAATAGTTATCATCCTTTTAATAATAACAATGGCAGAAGGCACAACCATTGGAGGTGCCAACGCAAGTCGATGGATTAGAATTCCTTTTGTAGGGATTACTTTTCAAACATCAACTATGGCAGGCGTGGTTCTAATGACTTTTGTAGCGAGATATTTATCAAGCACCAAAGACAAAGAAGTAACCTTTAAAGAATCACTACTATATCTATGGGCTCCTGTTTTTATAGTACTTGCGCTCATACTTCCAGCAAACTTCTCTACTACTGCTATTTTCTTTTCAATGGTGGTTATGTTAGTATTTGTAGGAGGGTATCCGCTAAAATACTTGGGGGTAATTCTAGGAGCAGGATTGATATTCTTAACCATTTTCGTGTTAACAGCTAAAGCGTTTCCAGATGTATTTCCTAACCGCGTTGATACATGGATTAGTAGAGTTTCGAACTTTACCGATAAAGCCGATACAGAAGCCGATTATCAAATTGAAAAAGCAAAAATTGCTATTGTTTCTGGTGGGTTAACAGGTTTAGGACCAGGTAAAAGTGTTCAAAAGAATTTCCTGCCACAGTCGTCTTCAGACTTTATCTATGCGATAATCGTAGAAGAATGGGGATTGATAGGTGGAATGTCATTAATGCTAGTTTATTTATTCCTGTTGTTTAGAATATTGGTTATAGCCCATAAATCGACATCTGTTTTCGGAAAACTGCTCGTAGTTGGAGTGGGAATTCCCATAGTGTTTAGGGCTATGATAAATATGGCAGTTGCGGTAGAGTTATTCCCAGTAACAGGTCAGAACTTACCTCTGATAAGTAGTGGGGGAACCTCAATTTGGATGACGTGCTTGGCATTAGGTATGGTTTTAAGCGTTAGTGCAAAAAGAGAAATTAAACCAAAAGAAGAAACGGAAGAAAATCCATTGGATATTTTAAGCGAAACAATCTAAAAAAGAAAAATTTGAAACTAAAATTCATTATAAGCGGAGGCGGAACCGGAGGTCATATTTACCCGGCAATTGCTATTGCAAATGAGTTAAAAACTCGTTTCACCGATGCTGAATTTTTGTTTGTTGGCGCAGAAGATAGAATGGAGATGGAGAAAGTACCTCAAGCGGGATATCAAATTAAAGGACTCTGGATATCAGGACTTCAGAGAAGTTTGTCTTTACAAAACCTTGCATTTCCTTTGAAGCTGATTTCAAGTATGCGTAGGTCGAGTAAAATTATAAAAGAATTTAAACCCAATGTCGCTATTGGAACAGGAGGATACGCAAGTGCTCCATTGCTTCGAATGGCTGCAAAGAAAAATATTCCTTGCTTGATTCAAGAGCAAAATAGCCATGCGGGTATAACCAATAAATGGTTGTCCTCTAAGGTTCAAAAAATATGTGTCGCATACGAAGGAATGGAGAAATTCTTTCCAAGCGAGAAGATTAAATTAACAGGAAATCCTGTTCGTCAAGACCTACTAGACATCTCCTTAAACAGAGATGAAGGAATTGAGTTTTTTAAACTAAAAAAAGAAAAGAAAACACTGCTTGTTCTGGGAGGTAGTCTTGGGGCAAGAAGGATAAATCAATTAATTGAAAGTTCATTAAACCTATTTGAAAAATTAGGATTGCAAGTGATTTGGCAATGTGGGAAATACTATGAAAAGACGTATTTAGAAAAGCAAAATGAATCGGTTAAAGTTCATGCCTTTTTAAATCGAATGGATTTGGCTTATGCAGCTGCCGATATAATTATTTCTAGAGCAGGGGCGCTTTCAGTTTCAGAATTGTGTTTGGTGGGGAAGCCTGTTATTTTCATTCCCTCACCCAATGTAGCAGAGGATCATCAAACTAAGAATGCTCTTTCAGTTTCAGAAAAAAATGCAGCATTGGTAATTGCAGAAAAAGATTTAGAAACTGATTTTGAAACTAAGTTTTCAGAATTAGTTTCTTCCGAAGAAATGCAAAAGTCACTATCGCAGAATATTAAAAAATTGGCCAAACCAAATGCTACAAAAGATATAGTAAACGAAATCGAAAAGCTTTTAAACCTTGACTAACCTGAATAACATATCAACTTTCTACTTTGTCGGTATTGGCGGCATCGGGATGAGTGCACTCGCTCGATACTTCAAAATGCAAGGAAAAAATGTGCTTGGTTACGACAGAACTCCATCTGATTTGACCAATGAGTTGATTTCTGAAGGAATGCCTATAACATTTATTGATAAAGTTTCAGAGATTCCAACAGAAGTGTTAAGAAAGGAAAATGTTTTGGTTGTTTATACACCTGCAATTCCACAGCAGAATAAGATTTTACAATACTTCAATTCCGAAGCATTTTTGATTGTAAAACGATCTGAGCTTTTAGGTGAAGTTTCAAAAAACACATTGTGTCTTGCTGTTGCAGGTACACACGGAAAGACAACAACTTCGGCCATACTCGGCCATTTAATGGCAGAATGTGAAATGCCTGTTACCGCATTTTTAGGTGGTATAGCAGAAAATTATAATTCCAACTTTATTTTTAAAGGAAGTGAAATAACTGTTGTTGAAGCCGATGAGTTTGACAGATCATTCCTTCGATTAAGACCCGATATTGCATGTGTAACTTCTATGGATGCAGATCATTTAGATATTTATGGAGACGCTTCAGAAATAGAAATAGCTTTTAAAAGCTTCGCAGATTTGGTAGATGAAAAAGAAAATTTATTTATCAAAAAAGGATTGTCACTCAATGGAATGACGGTTGCTATAGAAAATACTGCAGACTATGAAGCACAGAACGTGAGAATAGAAGATGGGGTTTATGTGTTTGATTTAAAAACTCCGAAAACGACTATAAAGGAACTTACTTTTGCACTTCCTGGACATCACAATCTTACGAATGCTGTGATGGCGTTAGGAATGGCTATGCAGGCTAAAGCTCCTGTTGAAAAATTGAAAAATGCACTATCTACTTTTCAAGGAGTGAAGAGAAGATTTTCATATAAAATTAGAACAGAAAAGTTGGTTCTAATAGATGATTATGCACATCATCCAGCCGAAATCGATGCACTATTCCAAGCTGTAGATGAAATGTTCCCAAAAGATAAAAAGCAAATTGTGTTTCAACCACACTTGTTTAGTAGGACTCGCGATTTTGGAGCAGAGTTCGCAAAGAGCTTATCTAAATTTGATGAAGTTGTTTTATTGGAAATATACCCAGCAAGAGAAGAGCCAATTGAAGGAATAACATCTACGTGGTTGTTGGAGCAAATAAATTCAGAATCAAAGAAGTTAGTTTCAAAATCTTCTTTAGCAGATGTAATGCTTCAGTCTAACAGTAGAATTAAGCTAATGGTGGGCGCTGGAGACATAGGTGTAGAGGTGAAAAGTCTAACTAAAATACTACAAGGATGAAACGAGGTCTTGAGATATTTAAGTTTGTTCTTTTGCTTGGAGTGATAGTATTTCTATACAGTTTTAGTAAAAAGAGAAATGACGCAAGAAATCTGTCTAAAATAAACGTTGAATTCGTAGACGGAAACAGCCCTTTTATCACCCATAATACCGTTAATAAGTTGTTGATACAAAGTCAGGAAGAGGTTGGAAACATTGGTAAAGAAACTTTAGATTTGATTGGGATGGAACGCCGTCTAAAAGAAAACCCAATGGTGAGAAATGCACAGGTTTTTGTATCTGTAGATGGCGCTTTAGGGGCAAAAATTGAACAGCGCGATCCAATCGCTAGAGTTTTAACGAAAGATGGTTTGAGTTTTTATCTCGATGCAGATGGAAAACAAATGCCTCTTTCCACTGTGTATTCTGCACGAGTACCAATTGTAACAGGGGTTACAGAAGCTGAGTTTGAAGAAGTAACACCACTCCTGCTCAAGATTCGTGAAGATGACTTTATGTATCGATCGATTGTAGGTTTAAACCGAAATCGGAATGGAGAAATAGAGATGGGACTTAGGAAATCTGACTTAAAAGTTTTCTTCGGAAAGCCAATTTTGATAGATAAGAAGTTCCAAAATTTTAAAGCATTTTATAAAAAAACAAAACAAGATAGTACGCTTTATATGTACGACAAAATTAATCTGAAGTTTGAAAGTCAAGTAATTGCTACAAAAAAATAAGACCATGGAAAAAGATAATATTGCTGTAGGGTTGGATATAGGGACCACCAAAATTGTGGCTATGATCGGTAGGAAAAACGATTATGGAAAGATGGAGGTTTTAGGCATTGGAAAAGCTAAAAGTTTAGGTGTTCATAGAGGTGTAGTAAATAATATTACACAAACTATTCAGTCTATTCAACAAGCTGTTCAAGAAGCAGAAGCGTCCTCTGGAATGAACATAAAAGAAGTGGTTGTAGGTATTGCAGGGCAACACATTCGAAGCCTTCAGCATAGCGACTATATTACGCGTTCTAACGACGAAGATGTAATAAAAGAAGAGGATATAGACAGGCTTTGTAACCAAGTGCATAAACTCGTGATGCTTCCGGGTGAAGAGATTTTACATGTTTTGCCACAAGATTTTAAAGTAGATGGACAAGCTGAAATTAAAGAGCCTATTGGAATGTATGGTGCTCGATTAGAAGCCAATTTCCATGTTGTAATCGGTCAAGTTGCTTCCATCAGAAACGTTGGAAGATGTATAAAAAGTGCTGGACTTGAACTTTCTGAAATTACACTAGAGCCTCTCGCTTCAGCAAAGGCTGTATTGAGCCAAGAAGAAAAGGAAGCAGGAGTTGCTTTAATAGATATTGGAGGAGGAACAACAGACTTAGCCATTTTTAAAGATGGAATAATCAGGCATACTGCTGTAATTCCTTTTGGTGGGAATGTGATTACTGAAGACATTAAAGAAGGCTGCTCAATTATTGAAAAACAAGCAGAGTTGCTAAAGATTAAGTTTGGATCTGCATGGCCAGGCGAAAACAAGGATAACGAAATAGTTTCTATTCCTGGACTTCGAGGTAGAGAGCCCAAGGAAATAAGTTTGAAGAATCTCTCGAAGATAATTCACGCTCGAGTAATTGAAATAATAGAGCAGGCTTACATGGAAATAAAAAACTATGGCCATGAAGAGCAGAAAAAGAAACTCATAGCAGGAATTGTACTCACAGGAGGTGGAGCACAACTTCAGCATATAAAACAACTTGTTGAATATACAACAGGTATGGACACTAGAATTGGATATCCAAACGAACATTTGGCCGGAGATAGTGATGCCGAAACCACAAGCCCTATGTATGCAACAGCTGTAGGTCTTGTTCTTAATAGTTTAGAAAGTAAAGCAAAAAGGACTTCTCCAATAAGTGCTTTTGTTGATGCAGAAAAGGAAGATGAGCTTAAAAAAACAGAATCTGAAGCAGAGACTATAGAAAGAGAAGCCGCAGAAAAAGAAGCTCGAGAAAGAGAAGAGAAGCTTAAAAATGAAACCAAAGGACGAGTAGGCTTTTTTGATAGATGGGCTGAAAAATTCAAAGAGTTTTTGGACAATGCTGAATAGTATTACCAAAACAAGAAATGATTGAAAAATTGCAAAAAGAAATAAAAAATTTAAAAAGAAGAATATGAGCAGTACAACAGAATTTAATAATATTTCCTTCGATCTGCCCAAAAATCAATCCAATGTAATTAAAGTCATTGGAGTGGGCGGTGGCGGGAGCAATGCCATTAACCATATGTTCCAACAGGGCATAAAGGGAGTAGATTTTGTAATCTGTAATACCGATGCACAGGCGTTAGAAAATAGCCCTGTACCCAATAAAATCCAACTCGGAATTTCATTAACCGAAGGAATGGGAGCAGGCGCAAACCCAAAAGTGGGAGAACAATCTGCAGTAGAAAGTATTGAAGAGATCCGTACTATGCTCACTATAAATACCAAGATGGTTTTCATTACCGCAGGAATGGGTGGAGGAACTGGAACGGGAGCAGCACCAATAATCGCCAAAATGGCTAAGGATATGGATATCCTTACTGTTGGAATTGTTACTATCCCTTTCCAATTTGAAGGAAAAACCAGAAATGAACAAGCACAAGAAGGTGTTGAAAAACTCCGACAAAGTGTAGATTCTTTGATTCTTATTAATAATAATAAGCTTCGAGAAGTATATGGAAACTTAGGATTTAAAGCAGGTTTCTCTAAAGCAGATGAAGTTTTAGCAACAGCTGCAAGAGGAATAGCAGAGGTAATTACTCACCATTACACACAAAACATTGACCTCCGAGATGCAAAAACAGTGCTTTCAGATAGCGGAACTGCTATTATGGGAAGTGCAACGGCTTCAGGAGCTAGTCGTGCAAGAGAAGCTATTGGAAACGCATTGGACTCTCCATTGTTAAACGATAACAAGATTAGAGGAGCTAAAAATGTTCTACTATTGATTGTGTCAGGATCCGATGAAATTACTATTGATGAAATAGGTGAAATCAATGATCATATCCAAGAAGAAGCCGGACATGGAGCCAACATTATTATGGGGGTTGGTGAAGATGAAAGCTTGGAAGGATCAATCTCTATTACAGTAATCGCAACTGGCTTTAATGTAGAACAGCAAAATGATATTGTAAATACAGAGTCTAAAAAAATTATTCACACTCTTGAAGATGAGCAAAAGGCAGAACAAGACCTAACGCCAAAAGCAACTTCAGTTCCGTTAAGTTGGTCTCAGGCAACCCCTGAGTCTAAAGCGCCTTCAACTCCTTCAACTCCTCCTGCGCCAAAGCAAGAGGCTACAATAGTACGCCACACACTTTTTGACGATACTGAAGAAGAAGTAAAGAAAGAACCTTTTGAAGGTTATATTGAAACTACAGATTTATTGAGAAGTTTAAATATTTCTTATGAAGAAGTAGAAGTAGAAAAGGAAGAGGAGATAGATCAACTGGAAGTGAACAAAATCGACGTAAATGATTTTGTGATTGTTGAATCTCCAAAAAGACAAGAGGTGGTTGATGAGAAACCAATTGAAGAAGATGCTACTACGGAAGAAGACCCTATGTTGATGTTCAATTTTCCTATAAGTTCGGTTGCAAAGTCGACTTCTGAAAATGAGAACAACAAAAGAAATGAGGTGGAAGGACGTCGTAGAAACGAAGACATAGAGGTTCAAGATCATATTGAAATCATCCCTGTTACTGAAGTTTCAGGTGATGGGGTCAAGAGATATAGCTTAGACGACTATCAAGAAGTAGAAAATGAGTTAACTAGCGCAAAGCCTCAAGCAGCAAAGCAATATGAGGATGAGGATGAGGAGATTGTCTTTGAAAAACGAACTATTTCAGAGCCTATCGCTGATGAGGACGATTCTGAAGAAGTGGATCCAATAAACTCTCCAATTTCAAAATTGCTTAGAGAACGCACCGAGGAGCGAAAGCGTAAAATGAAAGAGTTTAACTACAAGTTTAAAAATAGCCCATCACGTATAGATGAAATTGAAAAACAACCAGCGTATAAGAGAATGGGTGTAGAGCTAAATACACCTAAAAACGATGCAGGAATTTCAAGGACTTCAGTAAATATAGATGATGAAGGTATCGAGCTACGAAGAAATAATTCATTTCTTCATGATAATGTGGACTAATTTATTCCACAGGATTATATATTTTAATTAAACTAATAGATTAGCGAGAGGATTCCTCTCGCTAACTTTTTATATAGATATATGACATATATTTTATCACATAAAGTGCTTGTCTGACCAAATAATATCCAAGCTTTTTCTCGCTTATTCTACTATATTTTTATGGTTTTTAAGTATCTTCGCAATCTAAATTTTAGTGCAAAATGTCTTTAGAAAAGAAAGTTATGGACTCCATGAAGGAGGCGATGAAAGCAAAAGATTCACAGGCTTTGGAAGCGTTACGATCTATTAAATCTGCTTTGCTATTAGCTCAAACAGAATCGGGTACAAAATCCGAAATTTCTGAAGTAGAAGAGATTAAACTTTTACAAAGATTGGTGAAGCAGCGCAAGGATAGTGCTAATATTTACAATGAACAAGGTAGAGCTGATTTGGCAGAGCCTGAACTAGCTCAAATACAGGTAATAGAGAAGTTCTTACCAGAGCAGATGGACGAGGCTGAAGTAGAAAAAATTGTCGCCGAAATTATTGCTGAAACAGGAGCTTCTTCAATGGCTGATATGGGAAAAGTAATGGGATTGGCTAATGCCAAGATAGCTGGAAAAGCCGATGGTAAAACAATATCTACTATAGTTAAAGCTAAACTTTCATAAGTTTAGAAATAAAACTCGGTATTAGTTCTTAAATACTATCGCAATCTATATTTTTGAACATTAAACAATGGCCGCGTGGCGCAACTGAATAGCGCATCAGATTTCGGCTCTGAGGGTTGCAGGTTTGAATCCTGCCGCGGTCACAATATAAAACGTCAATCCGCTGAGGCTCAACACCTTAACGGTTGGCGTTTTCTTGTTTTGTACGGTTTCTGTATTGTTATGGAAATTAACAGGTGTTTTTATGGAAAAAGGACGCTAAATTAATAACGTCCTTTTATAGCTTTAAAATCCTACTGCGTAGCAATAAGATAAAATCAAAGATACACAAAAAACCGCCTACATTTTGTAAGCGGGTTTATAAATTAATGTGTTAATCTTCTATCTTTTTAAAAATTAATGTTCTTATCGGTTGCATTGGTTGAGGTTCGCCCGTTATTTCTGCGCTCTTTAAAGTTGGTAGCACAAACTTTGCTAATTGGATAATTATTTTTAACCGCTCGAGAGGTTCTAAAGAATCCAGATCATCTTGAAACTTTGAAAGGTTACACTCTACCAATTCCCTAAACTTTTCCCTTACCTCAGCGGTTGCCTTGTTTTTACTTCCTTTTGGTCGTCCTGGTTTTCGTTTCATTTTTTAATATATTAGGTATTGTTTATTCGTTTTTATTGGGTTTGTTGCGTTTCTAAACTTGATAAAACACTTGATTAATCAAATTGATCAATAGGGTGTATTAAAGTAAGATTTTTAATCCTCTATGTGTAACAAGTGTAACGCCTGTTACGGATGCGTTACGGTTTAACTCCCTCATTGTCAAATCCGTTACGGATGTTACGGATAAATCCTAATAGATTATTATATTTTAAAAAAAATAATATCATCTATTCTAACTTTTTTTATTTTCACGCCTGCGTAGTTTGTAATAAACCGTAACATCCGTAACAAGTCTGATAATCAACACTTTAAACCGTAACAGAACCGTAACACCCGTTACGGTTGTTACACATAAAATCTAAAATTTCACCTTTTCCCACTTTCTAACCCGTTGTGAGTAGAGATAAGGCGGTTTTTCTTGAAAACTATTATAAGCATCAATGTACTTTTTTGCGTTCCTGATTGTAAACTCTGGTTTATACATGTATGTTTCACTTGCTCGATGGATCCGAATAAAGTCAGTCACCGTAAACGAATCCTCACCTTCTAAGCATTTAAAAATCCTTTCTGTCTCTTCGAGTATGGAATCATTGTAAAAATAAGCTCGGAAATTATCCGCTTCCTTATCATATTCGATAGACTGCAATCCAAAAATTAAATAATGCTGCACACAAAACAAACCGAAATTGTAAAATGCGTTCCATTCTTCTTCATCCCAATCATTAAAAAATGACTTTCCGAAATACGCATCTGGCGTATTATTGATATTCCAAAATTTAGAAAACTTATATTCTTTAAACCTTCTATTTGTTGAGGTCGCTTCTGCATCATATCTAACCGCCCAATTCGTAGAAATAACAAACTTGGGTGCATATTCAAAAGGGATAGTTTCGGCCGTCACTCCTTTGCGTTGCGCATCAATAGAACCCGTTATATGAGTATAAAGAGCGTTGTAATCAAAATTACTGGGTACGTCATCTAATAAATAAAGATCGTGCTCCTGCTTTAAATCTGCGTGTACATGGGTGTAGTTAGGATCGTAGGCATTGCCTCCTTTTTCTATTGAAGGCCTGAAATGAGATAAACCCACCTGAACCAAAGTTTTTCCACGCCCTCCGTTTCTCGTTTCGCCATCTGCGTCATCATCTGAAAGAATTATAGCGGGATTAAATGCTGGGTTCTTGTAGTTTGAAATAAGATAACCGAACATTGAACAAAAGGCCATTATAGCGGTTTCATCTGCATCTGTCAGCTGTTCTTTAGTAACATCTTTTCCAGTTGCCGCCATCATTAGGAAATGAGCAAAATCACTTGGATAAGCGTCAACATCAATAAAACTAATATCGTGCTCCTGCGTGCTATGTTTAGCAAAAAATCCATCTATATTATCATAAGAAACTAACTCCATACCTTTGGCCGTGATCCGTGCTACACCGTTTTTAAATGGTATGTCGCATTGGGTTTTAGTATCTCTATGATATTCTAACGGAATCGGAATAAGTAGTTGTAACGCCTGTTGAATGACGTTTGTCGCATCTCTCGCAATCCTATTTTCTACCTGTGAAGTATCAAATTCATTGATGTTAGCTTTTAAGAATGGTACGAGGTCGGTTTTGTGATTGATCGGTGTAACTATCTTGCTTTCATTTTTTAAGATTGTTAGCTTGTCGTGTCCCTCTCTTGTTACCCGTAATAAATTTTCTTGTTCAAAGAAATTGGAATATAAAACAGGGCTTGTTATAACTTTCCCTTCTTCATCAAATTCATAGAAATTAACTATTTCCCTTTCCTCTGGTGTTGTTATTTCTTTTTCCTTAAATATAACATCGCCAAACTCTAATACTTTACATTTCTCTTTTATCCCTACTATAATTCCATCGTGAAGACGAACGTAGTTTTTTAGGTCATTCGCTGTCACAAACTTTTCAATATATTCAGCTTCATATTTAGATAATTCCTCAAATAGTCGGCCTTTCTTATTAAAACGTTCCTCTGTGATAACCTCATCAACTCTATCGCCATAAACACACCTTAATTGATCCCGTACGCCCTCGATTGTAGCGTTTTCAACTCCGCTGTGCATATTGAGTAACGTATTAAATAAACGCTTGTCTATGCGCTCGTAAACGTCAAAAGGTTTCATTCCAAGTTCCATAAAAATGAAAGTTGGGTACGCTCTGGAAATATCGTATTCCTTTATCTTAAAAGGTAGCACGCTACGTAATACGCTCGGGATTGAAGTAAGCGGATTATATTCTCGGTTCTTATCAAACTTAATTCCGAATATCTCGTTAAAATTAGAACGGTACTCACCTCTTAATTTCAACATCATAAAGAGAGTATACTTATTAAATAGGCCTTCGTTAAAAGGATTGTATTTAGCTTCTTCCTTCTTGGCCTTATCTACTTTATCGTAGTACTTTTTCAACTTCGATAAATCGTACCTAAAGTATTTCTCATTCAGCTTTTTATCTTTTCTGTAAGAATCAACATATTTGAAATAATCATTGTTTTGCAAAGGATTTGTTTTTAAGAATCTCCAGTACTCAATCATTACAGTATCAAATCCAGTACGTAATCCCTCCGATCGTTTCAGCGCATCGCCAAAGTGGAAATTTTGCTTCTTACTTTTTACGCCTTCCTTTATCCGTGCTATAAATTCCTTCTTCCAGTTTGCTACAAATTCAACAACTGAAATTTCTTTTTCCTTTTTTGCTGGTTGCTCTTGGATTGGGTTATCATTGGATCCAATAACTAATTCTTCACAGTAATTATTTATGTGAATATCGGGATCATAACTTTCACGAAAAGATTTTGATATTTTGGAAGTGTCTAAGTATTTAGAATTAAAATCCTCTTTCAATACTTTAAAGAGTTCAGCATCTTTAAATTTCTCTCTCGCTGGTGTTCTTATAACAGTCTTTAAACTCTTCCCATCCTCGGAATCAAAACACATAAATACATACGGCTTTTGACTAATATGGGATTTTGTTTCAATCATTGTTGTGCTGTCGGGAAATCCTCCGAAATCAAAAACAAAAAGTTCGGTAAGTCCAGTATTTCCGTTTTCATTCTTAACCCTTAATTCTTCATTAAAATCAACAACGTGTAAAGAATCTAAAGCTTTGTTTCTTTCATCTTCAGATATTCCAACTGTCCTAATCCTATCAATCATTTTGATAAGTGTCGGATAGCCTTTTTTCATTCTTCTTATCACATCTCCAGATGAAAGAGTAAAGGCCGTTTCTTTTATTTTATCGCTACCATTAAATATTAATGCCTTGGCTTTAAATGGCTCTCTCATATCTCACTATCTTTTGAAGTTGATACGTAATAGCCTGCACGGTGTCCGCTGGCCTTGCAAAAAGTCTTATGCAGTAGCTTAACCCGTCCTTCATCTTTTAAGTCATCAAGTCGCCAACTTATGTTACCCCGTGTTATTCCCGTGTCAATGAATATCATTAACATGGTCTTTGGTGTCTTGGTTATGGATCTATAAACTATTTCCTTTTCAGTTAAGGATTTTGTATCTTGAGCCTGTCTTTGTCCGAAAAGATTTTTAAAGGCTTTGGAGTATTTGCTTTCTTCCATGGCCTTTATTTTTTAACGGTTAATGACTCTAATACTTCGGATCGTTTTAGCAAACGCCTTGCACCTATCCCGTAAATATTTATTTTACCCTGCTTTTCATAACGGTAAAGAGTACCTCTTGAAATGTTTAGCATTTCGCAAGCTTCTTTAATCGTTAATAAATCGGGTTCGTTTTCGGGTGTGGGTTGCTGGGCTTTTTCGGTTTGCTTGGCCAGCATTCTTTTTAATTCCGAAACCTCATTTAAAAGAAGTGTAACGGCTTCGGGTAAATTGTTGAAGGTTAAATTTTGCGTTGTCATTTTACGTACTGTTTTATGTTAGTACGTGCAATGTCAAACTATCTTAACTTACTGTGTATCAATTTAGTAAACTCAGTAAAATCAGTATTGATTTAGTATTTTTAGTATTATTTTAGTGTTCTAATATGGGTTTTTATTAAAGTTACCCAAAACGGTTTTCGTATTGTAACCGTTAAAATATTCGCCTAATAATTCTCCGCATCCCTTCCGTTTTGTCTTTCCATTTACATCTCTATAATACCTATAAAAAATATTAGTGATAATTCCTTTCTGTGGGTCTCCTTCAAATGTGATTTTCTGCTCTGGCGGTAATGGTGCTTTCAAAATAAAAGCAAGATGAATAAAGCGTTTTAAATTGTCTTCACTCAAGTAATTTGTCTTCACTAACTCTTTGTTAAAATATTGGTATACGTCTTTTATAGTTTTATGATCGAATTTATTTTCAAAAGTGGTTAAATCTATTTCATTTTCTTTGTCAGTTTTATTTAAAGTGTTTTGTAATCGTTCCTTCATCTGAAGTAAATGCGGATTATTGGCTTTGTAATAATCAATGAATTGTAAAATTAAATCGTCAAAATAATTAACGCCTTCAATCCTTCCAGTTAAAGAAAAGTTTTCCCTAAACTCAAAAATCAATTCATTAACTTCATTCTCGGGAAATTCATTTTTTCTATTTACATAACTCTGAATTTTCTGTTTTACATCAATGTAAGCATTAAAAAAAACAGCTGTTAAATCTTGTTTGTGAACAAAACCTTTTCTTGTGTTGTGTTGCCAAACTATTTCCTTCCAATCCGTACGGAAATAAAATAAATTAGTTTTTTTAGTGTCCATTATTCAAAGTATTTAAAAGCATCAAAAGCCGTTTCTTTTTCGTTCTTTTGAATGTAGTTAAGAAACATTTTTTCGGTGCTGTGTCCTGTTATTCTAATTAAATAGTTTGTTGGTACTTCGCCGTAATAATTAGTTGCAAAACTCCTACGTCCTATGTGTGAAGAAACAAGTTCGTATTTAGGTACTGTCTTAGTTGTGCGCCTGTAATCGTTTCGGGTGGCGTTCTTTGGATCATCTGCAATGCACTTTAATACTTTCCCTTTGGTGGGTTCGTTTATGCCTGCTATCTCGCAAACCTCTTTTATGTAATCGTTATACTTCTGGTGGCTTATTGGCCGTGGAAAGTTCCCGCCGTGCTTATCGTAGATCGCTTTTGCTTCTTTTAAAAATGGTATCGTTATTCGGCTCTGTGTTTTTTGCTGGACAAACTCTAAGAAGTATTTACCTTTTTTCTTTGTTACCATTTCGGGCGTAAATCTTAAAAAGTCAGAAATACGCTGTCCAGTATAACAGGAAACTATAAGCCAATCTCTGGCATTATCTAAATAACCATTTTCGGGAAATTGTGTTTCGGTAATTTTTTTCAGTTCGTCGAAGCTTAGATAAATGGCTTTAACTTCCTTATCGCTAATTCTGAAATTTTCCAGCTGTGGGCTTGTTTTAATGTTCCATTGGCTGGCATAGGTGCAAACGGTTTTGATTACTGATAAATCCGTTTTTAAAGTATTTTGTGCGTAGTGTTCGGCTTTACCGTAATTTAGAAAATCTCTTTTGAAAATATCGTTTACGTCCGATATTAGCACCTCATCGCCTGTATGGGCTTCGTACCTCAACAACTTATTACGGACTACTGTTAAACGCTTTAAACGTGTGTCCGATAGTTCATTTGCCTTTATGTCGGCATAGAACAAAAAGAAGTCTGTAAGTTTTTCGGGTGCTTTTGGTTTTTCCTTAGTTGGTGTGTAGTATTCTTGTATTACCTCTTTTAACCATTCTTTATTAACGGTGGTCGGATCATCAACTTTAATAAAAGCATTCAAAATGTGGGTTTCTAATTCAGCATTATGCTCTTTAACCTCTTTTTGAAAGTTTGACCTATCAATATCATTTATACGCTGTTTTAAATGATCGTTATCCCAATAATCTTGAGTAACAATTTTTTGAGTTTTACCGCCGATAACATAGTTTTTACCGTTATGGGCAAAAAGCAATCTTAGGTTTAAGGGTGCTTCTTTTCGTGTGGAACGAAATAGGAAATTTACGGTTGCCATTGTAATAAGATTTTAAAGCTATTACAAATATAACCCTATATTTTTAGTTTGTACGGTTTTTGTACGGTTATTTAACACAACGTTCTTTACAATTAAACAAGGTAGGAAATAAAATAATGCGACAAACTACGTATTGATTGGCCTTTATACGCTTTATTGGTTTGTTGTGTTCTACTGTGTTTTATCGCTTGTGGTTCTGCCGCGGTCACTTCTTCCAAAAAGGTCTCGAATTTTCGAGGCCTTTTTTTTTTGAGCCTTGTTATTGATTTGCTCTCAGATTTTCAAATTATATAGCATATACTTCCAAACATTTTCTAAATCGATTAACTTCAAAACAATGTCGTTTAATAATCTGATATTAGTTTTAATAAAACATTATGTTTATTGATGTATCCTCCTTATCTTTAGTGAAATAGATGTCGGTATGGAAGAAAACACTAACTTTTCCATTAAAAATTGGAACGAGGATGATCGCCCTCGAGAGAAGATGCTACAAAAAGGTCGTATAGCTCTTAGCGATGCAGAATTAATAGCAATTTTAATCGGTTCTGGAAGTCGAAACGAGAGTGCTGTTTCGCTCAGTCAACGTATTTTGGCTGCCGCACACAACAATCTAAATGAATTAGGAAAGTTTTCCGTATCCGATTTGATGAAGTTTAAAGGGATTGGTAAAGCTAAAGCAATTTCAATTGTAGCAGCCATGGAATTAGGCCGAAGACGTAGGGCAGAAGAAGCCCTCGAAAAGAAGAAGATTACTTCTAGCTATTCGGTTTTTGAGTTTTTCCAACCTTTGATAGGCGAACTTCCTCATGAGGAGTTTTGGATTCTTTATCTCAACAATTCCAATAAAGTAATCAGGAGCTCACAACTGAGTAAAGGAGGAATAACAGGTACATTAGTCGATGTTCGCTTGGTTTTTAAAGAAGCAATTGAACTTGGTGCAGTTTCGGTAATATTAGCTCATAATCACCCATCAGGAACCTTAAAACCTAGTCATGCAGATATCCAACTCACTAAAAAATTAAAAACTGCTGGAGATAGTCTTGATATCAAAGTCCTAGATCACCTTATAGTGACCGAAAAAACGTACTTTAGCTTTGCTGATGAAAATATGTTGTAAACCTTATGCTGCTTATACACGCACGAAAAGTTACTCCACGTATTTCTTATGTTTTTAAGCATATTTGTCTTAGGATTTTAGGGATTAACGTTACTTTTTCTTCTGCTCTTGAAGATTTTATTTCTCATCAAGGGCCTAAGATTTCTTATGGTAAAAAACCATTAGGAAATGAGCTGTTTTTCCAGAGCTACGGTTTGTTAGAACAACAAGGAATTGAAAGTATAGAAGTTTCAGTTAAAGAATGGGAAGACACTTTTGGTTTCTTTTCTGTTTCTTCAAATAGTGCGTTGCCATTTGATATATTCTCTGCTAGTTTTTTCATGCTAAGTCGCTACGAAGAGTATTTGCCCCATGTAAAAGATGAATTAGGACGTTTTATGGCTTCAGAAAGTTTAGCATATCAGGAAGGGTTTTTACACCAACCTATTGTAGATATTTGGGCTTATAAGTTTAAGGATAAGGTTAGTGCTGCTTTTCCTGAACTTATTTTTCCTTCTAAAAAAATAATTATTCATCCTGTAATTGAAGCTTCACAGCCGTATGCATATAAACAAAAAGGACTGTTTCGCACATTTATAGGTTATGCTAGCGATATATTTCGAGGGAAATTTCGCGAGGCAATTCAACGTACTCAAGTTATTTTAGGTTTTAAAAGAGATCCTCTAGACACTTTTAAATGGATAGTCAATACAGCTGGACACAGCAACTATAGGCTAACCGTTTTCTTTATGTTAGGCGAATCACATAAATTCGATGAAAATTTAAATACGTATAGACACAAGTTTCATTTGCTTTTAAAATATGTTTCAGATTATATTGAAGTAGGGATTATTTTTTCCCGTGCATCTCTAAGCGATCAAACTATTATTAAAAATGAAATACGTAGAATGGAGCATATCACAAATCGAGATCTTGTAAGCTCGATGAATGCCGATTTCTTAGTAAATCTTCCCGAAATTTATCGACATTTAGTAGAATTAGAGATTAAAAAGGATTTTACAATGGCCTTTCCTGATACAGTAGGCTTCCGTGCAGGAACCTGTACACCATTCTTGTTTTACGATTTAGACTACGAAATTATCACGCCTTTACTCATTCATCCTGCTGCAATTACTTCTTCTGCATTTAAAACGAAATATACTTCAGACGTAGAAAAAGTTGTAAAAACTTACCTTTCGGAGGTGGAAAAGGTAAATGGAACTTTCACTATAGTATTTTCTAACAAGAGTTTTTCAAGCACAGAACAAAATAAAGTTTGGCGTAAATTGCTTTCCGAAAAATTATCGCAATTCACTAATTAGCTTTAAATAGAGCTAGAAGTTTAATATACGGCCTGGTCTTTGAATAATGGAGTATTCAAATATTGTATCTTTACAATCAAGGATAAATACAGATTAAGATGACACGAATTATACCCTTATTACTTTCACTTTTTATGGTTTTTCTAGGTTCTGCACAAACATTAGATTTAAACCAATATAGCTATGTAGTTGTTCCAGATAAATTTGAATTTCAGAATGACTGGGAGCAGTATCAATTAAATTCAATGACTAAGTTTTATCTTGAAAAAAGTGGGTTTAAAGCATTCTTAGGAAAAGAAAGGCCAACCACAGAACGTTGCGACGGACTTTATGCCAATGTGGAAAAGCTACCAACTTTTTTAGGAACTAAATTGCAAGTTGTTCTTAAGGATTGCCATAACAATGAAATTTATAGAAGCCAAGAGGGGCGAAGTAAATACAAGGAGTTTGAAAAAGCGTACCAAGATGCATTGAGAAAAGCATTTGCTAGTATGGAAAACCTTAAAGTAGAACCTAAAGAGCTAATACTTTTGTCAAGTGATGTAGAAAAGGTTAATGAACCTAAAGTTTCAAAATCTACAGTTCCCAATAGTTTAGGTCTACCTACAGTAAGCTTTTCTAATTATTCTTCCAATGGACATTCCTTTGTCCTTAGAAAAATAGGAGAGGGATTCTCACTTTACAAAGAATCTAGCACAGATGGAGAAGACCTTATTTTAGTTGGTAAAATTGTTGTTATGGATACACTCATCAAGTTTATGAATGTCTCTGGCGAAGTTAGTGATGCTTCTTTTGATGCTTCTGGCAACCTCACTTTAAAGAGTGATTCATCAACAGTAATTTACTTAAAAGAGAGCAACTAAAAGTTATACTTGTCTTTCCAAAGCTGTTTTAGGTGATTCTTTAAAGTATTTTCTCTAGGGTTGTTTCCAGGACGATAGAATGTTGTTCCTGATATTTCCTTAGGTAGAAATTCGTGAGGAACAAAGTTAGCTTCATAGTTATGGGCATATTCATATTCTTTACCGTAGCCTAGTTGTTTCATTAGTTTTGTAGGTGCATTACGGATGGAAAGAGGGACTGATAGATCACCAGTTTGTCTCACTAGCTGTTGTGCCTCACCGATAGCTTTATATGAAGCATTGCTTTTATGCGAAGTGGCTAAATATATAGCACATTGGCTAAGAATTATTCGTGCTTCAGGATATCCAATAGTACTTACTGCTTGAAAAGTGCTGTTAGCAAGTACCAAGGCAGTTGGATTTGCATTTCCAATGTCTTCTGACGCTAAAATAACCATTCTGCGGGCTATAAATTTAATATCCTCACCACCTTCAATCATACGCGCTAACCAATACACTGCTGCATTCGGGTCGCTTCCGCGAATGGATTTTATAAATGCCGATATTATATCGTAATGCTGGTCGCCAGTCTTATCATAGAGAACCGTATTTCGTTGAGCTTTTTGCATAACTAGCTCATTTGAAATTACAACGTCTTTTTGATCCTCTGAAAGCACAACTAATTCGAGAATATTTAGCAGCTTTCTGGCATCTCCACCTGATAGACGAATTAGAGCTTCGGTTTCTTTAAGGTCTACATTTTTAGACGATAAAACCTTATCTTCCTTTAGGGCTCTGTTTAATAAAGCTTCTAAGTCTTCTTTAGAAAATGGTTCTAAAACATATACTTGACATCGAGACAAAAGTGCAGGAATAACTTCAAAGCTTGGGTTTTCTGTAGTTGCGCCAATTAGAGTTACCCATCCTTTTTCAACAGCACCTAAAAGAGAATCTTGTTGAGACTTGCTAAATCTATGAATCTCATCGATAAACAAAATTGGATTCTTAGTAGAGAATAGATTATCACTTTTCTTAGCTTTTTCGATCACCTCTCTAACAGCAGCTACGCCACTATCTACAGCGCTTAATGTATAGAATGGTCTACCACTTGTTTTGGCAATAATATTAGCCAATGTAGTTTTTCCAGTACCTGGAGGACCCCACAAAATCATTGATGGCATCATACCAGTCTTCATTTGTGCTGTGATAGAACCAGCTGGACCAACTAAGTGCTGTTGACTTAAGTAATCCTCGAGGGTAGTGGGTCTTATTCTTTCTGCTAAGGGAGTATTCATAGGCCTCCAAAATTACAATTTTATTGCGCTTCGATCCGATTTCCTTAGTGAGAATTATCCTTCTTTTGTTTTAGACTTGAACGCTTTGTTGTTTTGAGGTTTAAAATAGAATCTAAATCACTTGTATAGGATATAATCCGATGCCGAATGCAAATATCTCGATGAAAAGGCTTTCAGGGAATTGTTTCATTGTGATTTTACGATTCATTCAATTTAATGCTAAATTCATAACTTCCTAATTTGGTATGTCTATAAATTTTAAAGCTACATTTTCAATGTGTTGCAGTCTTGATTCTGTGTTCTTGTAGCGAAAGCGTTCTTGTTTCTTTTTTCGAAAAATACTCAAGCTAAATCTCTTTCACTGCCATTTTATCATAAATTTGAATTTGGGATTACTTATTGTAATAGATGAATTATGACAGATAAAAATCCATTACGCGCTGACGTTGTTTTATTTCCATTGCTTTTTGTGGTGTTGTTGTGGATTGTCTTTTGGATAGAATCTAAGTTTAGTATCAACTTTAACCGCTATGGTATTTATCCAAAAAAACTATCGGGTCTAGTTGGAGTTTTCACAGGGCCATTTATTCATGGAAGTCTAAAACACTTATTTAATAACTCAATTCCTCTTTTTGTTCTATCAACAGCTCTATTCTATTTTTATAGAGAGATGAGATGGCGTGTTTTATTCTATGGTTTAATCCTAACTGGAGTTCTAACATGGTTTATAGGCCGCCCATCGCATCATATAGGTGCGAGTGGCGTTGTGTATATGTTGGTGGCTTTTCTCTTCTTTAAAGGCGTATTCTCAAGACAGTATCAGCTCACGGCATTAGCGTTGATAGTTGTATTTTTATATGGAGGGCTCTGGTGGTATGTTTTTCCAATAGATCCTGCTATTTCTTGGGAGGGTCACCTTTCAGGATTTATTGTAGGATTGTTGTTTGCTTTCATTTTCAAAACAGTGCCAATTCAAAATAAAAAATATGAATGGGAAATGGACGACTACGACCCTGATTCAGATCCGTTTTTAAAACAATTTGACGATAAAGGAAATTTTGTAGGTACACCAAAAGTTACCCCAGCCGATGAAACTGAGTATTGGAAGTCACCAGATGATGTATCTGTGATTTATAGTATAAAAGAAGAAGACAAATCCAAAGAGAATTAAAAACCTCTTTGTCTAACAACTTCATACAGAAACGCTCCGCATGCAACAGAAACATTCAAGGAATTAATCTCGCCAAGCAATGGCAATGCAGCCTTTTCGTCAACCAAGTTTAATACCGAATGTGAAACACCTTTTCCTTCAGAGCCCATAATAATTGCAAGTGGTTTGGTTAAATCGGTGTCATATATATTCTGATCGGTCTTTTCTGTAGCTGCAATAGTTTTTACGTCGGAAGCTTGAAGATAAAAGATTGCATCTTTTATGTGATCAACCTTGCATATTGGAATTCTAAAAATTGCTCCAGCTGATGTTTTTACTGTATCTCCTGAAATTGGTGCGCCACCAGACTTCTGAATTATCACTGCATCTACACCTGTACATTCGGCAGTTCGTAGAATAGCACCAAAATTTCTCACATCACTAATCTGATCTAATATCAAAAATAAAGGCGTCTTAACACTTGATAGGGCTGATTCAACAACAGTTTCCAGAGAATGAAAAGCAATAGGGGAAGTAACAGCAACTAAACCTTGATGATTACCCCTTGTCAATCTATTAAGTTTTTCAATAGGGACTGTATTGACAGTAACATTCCTTTTTTCCATTTCTTGTATGATGGAATCAATTTTATCACTGTTGATACCTTTTTGAACATAAAGCTTATCAAAGTTTATGTTTGAATCAAGTGCTTCTAATATTGGGTAGATCCCAAAAATTGTGCTTTCAATTGAGCTCATTTAATTTTGTGTTATTTAAGATTGGAAAATTACTATTTTATATTGGTAATCAGTACTGTCCTACTAAGATTTAATACTTCATTATATTGAGAGTATAGAATATTCATCGCTTTAACTTTAAACTTAAGTGCCATCTGCATTATATCTTTAAGCTCTTTAAATTAAAGGTGTTTGGTATCTAGAGTAGAGTGTAGCGGTGCTTTTTTATTTTTATATCTCAAGGATATATTTATCATTAACACTCGCTAAATAAAGATGTGTTAAGCGGCTGTTATTGTTAGTAAATTTAAAATTTATGACATAAAAAAACACCTTTTGGTTTTCCAAAAGGTGTTTTAAAATAGGAACTAAATTTAGTTTAATAAATCAACTTCCTTTTAGTCCAATAGTAACAGTTCCTCCGCCAACAACGTCAGATCCTGAATCTATTGCTAAAGTGAAGTAATGACGAGTCCCGTCACTTGGTAAAGTATTATTTTCACCAGTGATTGTTACTGTTCCAATACGCTCATCAGCAGGGATGGTTACCGTAGCGTCAAAGTCATAGTTGTCTTCAGTAGCTCTTGGTGTATCTTCAGTACTTTCAATTGGTACTACAACTATACTGAAAGTTCTGTCAGCAGACGAAACGTCTGATGCGAATACGTCAACAGTAGTTGATTTAGATCCACCAGCTGGGATGTTGTTTATGTTCTTGTTCTTAACTGTGAAACCTACAACAGGCTTTCTGTCGTTGTCATAGTCGTCATAAGTTTCGCAAGAAACCGCAACTAACGCTATGGACAGGATAAGAATTAGAGATTTTATATTTTTCATTTTTGCTAATTTTTAAAGATTAATTATAACCTGGGTTTTGAACGTTATTAGGGTTTCTGTCCATTGTACCTTGAGCTATTGGTAATTGGAACTTGTGGTCACCAGCAGTTAAACTTTGTGAATCTGAAGCAGTTCCGCTTCCGTCTGCTTGATCTCCTTGTCCATCTCTTTCAATAGGTAGTCCCCAACGCTTAAGGTCAAAGAATCTTTGGTATTCAAAAGCGAACTCTAATCTTCTTTCTAAACGGATAGCATCACGTAAAGCAACACCAGTTTCACC
>DATGMT010000135.1:0-14130 GCA_035307265.1 Aequorivita sp. | reverse complement strand
GCTCCAACCAATAATCCAAGAGCTAACTCAATATAAGTATGAGCTTTCTCCTGCAATCTAGACGAAGCAACCCAACCATTAGCAAATAAGAAAAAACTAATGCTTACTAAAAGGTTTACTTTGAAATGAGCACTCAACCCTACAAGAAACATTAGAACGCCAGCTACTCCCATTTGATGTAAACTGACTTTTACTTTAAAAATCACCATGATTAGGGCTGCAAAAGTTGAAAATATTATTCCTATAAAGAAGTAATATAATTCAGGATTGTCGTAGGGATTAAAAACAACTTTAATTATAAGGAGTAATAAAACACACTGCAACATCAGTGGAAATTTCCGTTCCTCTACACTTTTTAAGTATATCGATTGAACTTGACCTAAGTTCTTAAGTAGGAAAAAAAGCACAATTGGAATTGTTACTGTAACAATTGCAAGTGCAAAGAGGTTGGCAGTAACTAACTCTTTTTCTAGATAACGAGGCGTAATATAATAATATATTGAAGCGCCCATAATGGGCATCAACAAAGGGTGAAATAGATAGGATCCTAATTTTAGAAAGATCTTCATTAGATTTCCTTTCTGAGCCGTGCTACGGGCAAGTCTAACTGCTCTCTATACTTTGCAATAGTTCGTCTTGCAATCGGATAGCCCTTTTCTAATAAAATTTTGGCTAGTTTATCATCAGTGTAAGGCTTGCGTTTGTCCTCTTCTGCAATTGTCATTTCTAATATTTTCTTGATTTCTCTTGTAGAAACTTCTTCGCCTTGATCATTGAGCATCGATTCACTGAAAAAATCTTTAATCAACTTAGTGCCATATGGTGTGTCTACATACTTGCTATTTGCAACACGAGAAACGGTAGATATATCCATGTCTATTTCGTCAGCAATATCTTTTAGAATCATTGGCCTAAGTTTCCTTTCATCTCCAGTTAAGAAATATTCTTTTTGATAGTGCATGATAGTACTCATGGTAACGAAAAGCGTTTGCTGACGTTGTTTTATTGCATCAATAAACCATCTTGCAGCATCTAGCTTTTGCTTGATGAACATTACCGCATCTTTCTGAGCTTTGGTTTTTTCTTTCGACTCTTTATAGCCTTTGAGCATGTTTGTATAATCTCTTGAAACATGAAGCTCTGGAGCGTTCCGTCCATTTAATGTTAGATCTAACTCTCCATCGATAATTTTGATTGTGAAATCTGGAACCACATGTTCAACAATACGATTATTACCGCCATAGGTACCTCCTGGTTTCGGGTTTAATCCTTCAATCTCGCGAATAGCATCTCGGAGTTTATCTTCAGAAATATCTAATTTTTGGAGTAATCTTTTATAATGCTTTTTGCTGAACTCATCGAAAGATTCTTCAATAATTAGTAGAGCCAAACTCACGGCGGGAGTCTGTTCTTTTCGTTGTAATTGGATTAAAAGGCATTCTTGAAGGTCGCGAGCTCCAACTCCTGCAGGGTCAAGTTCGTGAACAATTTTAAATATTTCTTTTACCTTTTCTTCGGTAGTATATACATTTTGAGTGAATGCTAAATCGTCTACAATATCGTCGATTTCTCTTCGTATGTAACCGCTTTCATCTACACTTCCAACTAGGAATCTAGCAATTTGCATTTCCTCTTCATCTAGTCTATAGGTGTTTAATTGCTGTTGTAAATACTGGTTGAAAGAAGTTCCAGAGGCATAAGGCATTTGTCTTTCTTCGTCATCCTGACTATAATTATTTGCAGATAATTTATAGCTGGGAACTTCGTCATCACTTAAGTAATCATCTACGTTAATTTCAGTTTCGATTACTTCATTTCCTTCGTCGAAGTCGTCCTCAAATGTGTTTTCTTCAAACTCATTGTCAAATTCATCCTGTGTATCCTTACCTCCTTCCAAGGCAGGATTTTCCTCTAGTTCTTGAGCTATTCGCTGCTCAAATGCTTGAGTAGGTAGCTGAATCATCTTCATCAACTGAATTTGTTGAGGAGACAATTTCTGTGATAGCTTCAGATTTAATTGTTGTTTTAACATAGTCTGATTAATACTCTATAAAGTTAAAAAAACTGGCTACTTTAATGGTTAGAGCAGCCAGTTTTATTATTAAGTTATAAAGAATGACGATTTTTTGAAAACGCCAACCGAAGATTTAATTCTTCGACATTTAATTTCTTGTCACGCCTTTAACTTGTTTATTAAAAATCTGCATTTCCTGGAGTTCTTGGATAAGGAATTACATCGCGAATATTGCTCATTCCTGTTGTGAACTGAACTAAACGTTCGAATC
This sequence comes from Aequorivita sp., assembly GCA_035307265.1. GTDB lineage: Bacteria > Bacteroidota > Bacteroidia > Flavobacteriales > Flavobacteriaceae > Aequorivita. Next base: position 11,845 of record DATGMT010000135.1, on the reverse strand, counting down.
CAAGACCAAATCCACTGTGAACTGCTGTTCCAAACTTGCGTAAATCTAGATACCAATATAACTCTTTTTCATCAATATCCATAGCTTTCATTTTCTCTAAAAGCACGTCATATCTTTCTTCACGCTGCGATCCTCCAACAATTTCTCCAATTCCTGGAAATAATACGTCCATTGCGCGCACAGTTTTTCCGTCATCGTTCAATCGCATGTAGAACGCTTTAATTTTAGCTGGATAATCAAAAAGTATAACTGGTTTTTTGAAATGTTTTTCAACTAGATATCGCTCATGTTCACTTTGAAGATCTGCACCCCACTCTTCGATTAAGTATTTAAACTTTTTCTTTTGGTTAGGTTTAGAACGCATCAAAATTTCGATTGCTTCTGTGTAGCTAACACGTTTGAAGTTGTTATCTATAATAAATTGAAGCTTTTCGCGGAGTTTCATTGAGCTACGCTCAGCCTGTGGTTTATTTTTTTCTTCTTCAATTTGTCTGTTTTCAAGAAACTCTAAATCATCTGCACAGTTTTCTAAAGCATATTTTACAACATACTTAATGAAGTCTTCAGCGAGGTCCATATTGGCATCCAAATCGTAGAAAGCCATCTCTGGTTCAATCATCCAGAATTCGGCTAAGTGTCTGCTTGTATTAGAGTTTTCAGCTCTAAAGGTAGGTCCAAAGGTGTATACTTTTCCTAAGCCCATCGCATAAGTTTCGGCCTCTAGCTGTCCACTAACTGTTAGGTTGGTTTCTTTTCCAAAAAAGTCTTCTTTATAGTTGACGTTTCCATTTTCGTCTAAAGGTGGGTTTTTTGGGTCGAAAGCAGATACATGGAACATTTCACCTGCACCTTCGGCATCACTTCCTGTTATTATAGGAGAATGCATATAATAGAATCCGTTTTTATTGAAATACTCATGAACAGCGAAAGCAAGTTTAGATCTGGTTCGCATTATAGCTCCAAAAGTATTAGTTCTAATTCGTAGATGCGCTTGTTCGCGAAGCGTTTCTAATGTATGCCTTTTGGGTGAAAGTATGGTTTTTTTCACATCTTCTGGATGTGCTTCACCTAAAATCTTCAATTTAGATACTTGAATTTCTACCGATTGCCCTTTCCCTTGGCTTTCAACTAAAGCGCCAAAAACCTCGATAGCGGCACCGACTGTAACTTTTTTTAATTTATCATCGTCGAAATTTTCATAATCTACAACACACTGTAAAGTCTTAATTGTAGACCCGTCGCTTAAGGCAATAAATCGGTTGCTTCTAAATGAACGTACCCAGCCTCTTACTAGAACTTCTTGATGGGTTGATTCCGTCTTTAATAATTGATCAATAGTTTTATGCTGCATCGGTATAGTTTTGAGGATGCAAAGATACTTGTAAATAAAATTCCAAAAAAATGAAAACCCCCAAATCCTACAAAGGAGGTGTGAACTCTACATTTTTAAGCGATTATTGGTCGTTGTTGTCGTCTTGTATCTCTTCGGGCAAAATTTCCATAGACGGCTTGCGCATTGTTTCTTTATTAGCAATACTGCGTTCTAATGACAACAAAAGTGTAGGGAGCAGAAGCAAGTTAGAAAGCATTGCGAACAATAAGGTTATAGAAACCAACCCTCCTAAGGCCACTGTACCTCCAAAACTGGAAATAGTAAATACTGAAAACCCAAAGAACAACACTATTGATGTGTAAAACATGCTAACTGTTGTTTCGCGCAAAGCAGCATAGACCGATCTTTTAATTTTCCAGTTATTTGCCACTAATTCCTGTCTGTATTTTGCTAAAAAATGAATTGTGTCATCTACTGAAATTCCAAAGGCAATGCTAAATACAAGAATAGTGGAAGGTTTAATTGGCACTCCCACAAACCCCATAACTCCTGCAGTAATAATTAATGGTAGAAGGTTTGGTATTAGAGAGATGATAATCATTTTAAAACTTCTAAACATCCAAGCCATGAAAGTGGCAATCAGTAAAATAGCTAAGGAAAGTGAAAGAATTAAATTGTTTACTAGATAGTGTGTTCCTTTTTGAAAGACCAAGGCTTTTCCTGTCACTGAAACATTATAGCGCTCTTCAGGGAAGACTTTGTCTATTTTAGTATAAAGATCTTCTTCGATGCGTTTAAATCTGTCTGGATCAGTATCCTTCATAAAAGTAGTAATACGAGCAAACTGACCAGTGCTATCTACATAGCTGCTCAATAAATCGGTGTTGGTTGTACTGCTCTTAGCATAAGAAAGAATAAATGTCCGTTCTTGATTATTTGGAAGTTGATAATATTCGGGATTGTTATTGTAAAATGCTTGTTTTGAATATTTAACTAACTCAACTACAGAAAGAGGATTTGCAAATTCAGGAATCTCCTTAATGTAGTCCTGTAGCTCGTCGATTCTATTTAAGGTAGGAAGGCTCATAACGCCTTTCTTTCTCTTTGTGTCGACCATTATTTCTAATGGCATAATTCCTTCATATTCTTTTTCAAAGAAACGGATATCTTTAAAAAACTCTGTGTTTTTAGGCATGTCTTCTATGAGACTTCCTGAAATTTTTATGTTGTAAATTCCAATAATGCTTGCACAAAGAAGAATTACAGCTGAAATATAAATAGTGATTCTACGCTCACGAACCATTCGTTCTATCCAATCTACAAACTTCCCAATCCAATTTTTGTTAAGGTGCTTTAAGTGTTTGTATTTTGGAACAGCCATATAGCTGTAAACGATAGGTATAATCATTAAACTTAAAAGGAAGATAGCAACTATATTAATCGATGCTACAATACCAAACTCTCTTAAAAGCTCACTCTTGATTAATATGAAAGTTGCGAATCCACATGCAGTAGTGAGATTCGTCATCATTGTTGCATTTCCAACCTTTGTGATAACGCGCTGTAAAGACTTTGCTTGGTTTCCGTGTAACTTAATTTCTTGTTGGTACTTATTTATAAGAAATATGCAGTTTGGAATTCCAATAACGATTATTAGTGGTGGAATTAGGGCTGTAAGTACAGTTATTTCATATTGCATCAACCCTAAAAACCCGAAAGACCACATTACCCCTATAATTACGGTACACATAGAGATAAATGTAGCTCGCCAAGAACGGAAGAAGAAGAAAAATATTAATGAAGTAACAAGTAGTGCAGCTCCAATAAAAAGGCCGATTTCATCAATAATATTCTGAGAGTTGAGCGTTCGGATATAGGGCATACCCGAAGTATAGACTTCAACACCTGTATCTTTTTCAAACTTTTTTATTTGAGGGATTAAATCCTCAATAACAAAGTCTTTCCTGTCGGCGGTGTTTACAATATCTTTTTTAAGGTAAATAGCAGAACGAATAGATTGCTTGTCTGGACTGTAGATAAGTCCGTCGTAAAAAGGCAATTTGTTGAAGAGCTCATCTTTATATTCAGCCAATTTAGTATTGGTGAATATTGAATCTTTTATAAAAGGGACTAACTCAAATCCTGTGTTGTCTTTATTCTTGACTAACTTCTGTAGATTACCAACAGAGAGGGTGAGTTCTACTTCGTCGTATTTACCTAAGTCTTCGGTGAGTTTGTTCCAAGCTTTAAACTTTTCGGGAGTGAAGATTGTGGAATCCTTTACACCAATAACGATAAGGTTCCCTTCTTCACCAAAATGCTTTAAAAATTGGGTGTATTCTAAATTTATAGGGTGATCATCGGGAAGTAGGTTGGCTTCGGTATAAGTGAAGCGCATGTTTTTCCATTGAAGTGCTAAAAACACTGTAATCAATGCAATAACAATCAAAATACCTGTACGGTTCCGTAGGATGAAACGGGCAACGACGCTCCAAAATCCTATGCTGAAAAGTTTTTTCAAAACAATTTTTTAAAGTCGGCGCAAAGTTAAGAAATACAAGGGGTTTTGGTAGCTAAAGAGCGTTGATTTTAGAAGTGCACAAATCAATCCAAAAACACACTGTTTTAGAGGTGTGCTTAATTAATTTTCATTTTGAATGTAAACTTAAATGAAATATTATCTTCTAAATCTGGAAGATGATAACCTCCATATCGATATGCAAAGCTCAGTCCGAAACCAAGCAGAATTTGATTTAACTCTACACCAGATTCACTGTAAAGTTTATCTAAAGTATTGAATGGAATTCCTGCATGATGATCTCGATTACTCATGTCTCCCAATGCATGACGAGTAATGAGGACCAATTCAGGTTTCCAGCTTTCGGTGAGCTTAAAACGTCTTAAACTGTGCTTCACTTGAAACATAGTAAGTCTGTCTGAATAGAACTCTCCAAAATACATGGTTTCGAAACTTTGTAATCCAGCTACAGAAAATCTTCTAATCCAATCTGTACGGTTAGGTTGATTCGGGAAGGAATGAAAAAGATGGGTAAGGGGTAAGTCTCCCATAGCAAGCAAACCTTCTAAAATAATATTAGTAGATGAAAGATCTGTTCGCTTAATATAGTAATCTAATTTCAATCCAATTTTGGTGTAATCAAAATCACTACTAGCAATACCCTGAATACCTTTGCTAAGTTGAGCGCTAATTTTTGGAAACCCATCGAAGTATTCTATAGTTCCGTCCTCATTTGTCATAAACTTGGTCCAAGGGCTATATCGAATAGAAAGTGTTGCTTCTGCAAGTTGGTATTGAGTAAAGGATTCACCACGGCCAATAAAAGTGTAGTCTTCAATGTTCTCAACATTGCTGTGAGAAATCCTGATTTCTGAAAGTAATTTAGGATTAAGTTCACTTGTGATATTTGCATACCACTGTCTGTGCTTGTAGAAATGGATAGTGTTTATAGCACGGGGTTCAAATATATTATAGACTCGTCCATCTGTTAGAAAATCGAACTTTCCTATTTCATTTAAATCGTCTAAAAAATAGAGGTTAACCCAAGTGTTTTTTTCTTTATTTAATCTTGCTCCACCTCCAAGACTGAATTTGAAATTTCTATCTTTAAAACCATAGGCCATATATCCGCCAAAGTTGAATTTTTCTGAAAGTTTGCTGTTTGTAATTCCACCAATACCCGGACGGATGCCTTCATATTGGTTGTATTTGATAATTCTTTTTAAATCTATGTCGAAAAACTTAACGGGAAAATATCCGGTAGAAAGCGGATGTTCTTTCTTTTTATCAGTAGACAAAGTGTCTTCAACGGTTTCTATTGCAGGGGTTTGGCCAAAGGCCAATAATCCGAAAACGAAGAAAAAGAAAAATAATAATTTTCGCATACGAATTTTTGATTGCGGCGAATAAAAGTAAAAAATAAAGCGGCATTAAGCCGCTTTATTAAGATTTGTTTTATGTAATGTTGATTTTATACTGTCATTATCTCTTTTTCCTTTGTAACAAGGATTTCATCAATTTTTTTAATGTGCTCGTCTGTCATTTCCTGAATGGTATCTTCTAGGCTCTTTTTAAGATCTTCAGAGATATCTAAACCTTTCAGTTCGTTATTTGCATTTTTTCGATCATTTCGAACTCCAATTTTTGCCTCTTCACCAGCAGCTTTTGCTTGTTTGGCTAAATCTTTCCTGCGCTCTTCAGTTAAAGGAGGAACGTTGATGATTACACTTTCACCATTGTTCATTGGGTTAAACCCAAGATTGGCAAGGTGAATTCCTCGTTCTATTTCTGGAATCATAGCTTTTTCCCATGGTTGAATGCTAATAGTCATACCATCGGGAGTATTGATATTCGCTACTTGAGTCAAAGGAGTTTGGTTGCCGTAATAGTCAACCATAACACTTCCCACCATTGAAGGAGTGGCTTTTCCAGCACGAATATTTACTAGTACTTTTTCTAAATGCTTGATAGCACCTGCCATCGCTTCACGGGTACCATCAATAATAAAATCTATTTCTTCTTCCATAATATTATGATTCGTTTTATCTACTACAAATTCACTTTAGTTCCAATTTTTTCACCTGAAACTACTTTCATTAGATTTCCTTTTGTGTTCATGTCAAAAACAATAATTGGCAATTCATTTTCTTGACTTAAGGTGAAAGCGGTAGTGTCCATCACTTTTAATCCTTTTTGAAGAACATCTTCAAAAGAAATAAAATCGAATTTTTGGGCAAGCTCATCTTTTTCAGGATCGCTCGTGTAAATTCCATCTACGCGTGTTCCTTTTAGAATAACGTCTGCTTTTATTTCGATTGCTCGTAAAACAGCGGCAGAATCAGTTGTAAAATAAGGATTTCCAGTTCCGCCACCAAAAATAACTACTCTGCCTTTTTCAAGATGGCGCATAGCTTTTCTGCGGATAAATGGTTCTGCAACTTCGTTAATGTTAATTGCACTTTGAAGGCGAGTAGGGATGTCTTCATTTTCTAAAGCACTTTGCAAGGCTAAACCGTTGATGACAGTAGCTAACATACCCATGTGATCTCCTTGCACACGATCCATCCCAGCGCTAGCTCCAGATAGACCTCTAAAGATGTTACCTCCACCGATAACGATGGCTATTTCTACGCCTTTGTCAACAATTTGCTTAATTTCTTGGGCGTATTCTTTAAGGCGATTTGGGTCAATTCCGTATTGGCGTTCGCCCATTAAGGCCTCACCTGAAAGTTTTAAAAGAATTCTTTTGTATTGCATATTTTGGGTTTGCTGTGCGCAAAAATAAAGAAAAAATTCGATGCAGTGGAAGTATTTGAAAAAGTAAGTTTTTTATGAATAATCTTACAGTTTACATTTCTGATGCTTATTGAAGGGTGTTAGTTATATGTCATAAAAAAAGGGACTGATTGATTTCAGCCCCTTTTGGTATATTAAATGTCTTAAGCTTATGCTAAAGAAACTCTCTTAAATCCAACGATTTCAACGTTACCGAATGTTTTTACATATTCGTCAACGCTTTTCTTTTCGTCTTTGATAAAGTTTTGGTCAAGTAGCGCTTTTTCTTGGTCAAGAGTAGTGTTATCACTGATGAAACGCTCCATTTTTCCTGGAATAATTCTGTCCCAGATTTGTTCTGGTTTACCCTCAGCTTTCAATTCTGCTTTTGCATCTTCTTCAGCTTTAGCTAATACTTCTGGAGTTAATTGGGCTTTAGAAATAAATTGAGGAACGTTTTTAGGAGTTTTTCCCATACGGCCTAACTCAATGTTTTTCTTTTCAATCTCAGCAATACGAGCTACTGTTTCAGACACGATGTATTCTGGGTCAAAATCTTTATAAGAAAGAGTTGTTGCGCCCATAGATGCTACTTGCATTGAAACGTCTTTTGCTAATTCTTCTGCTTTTTCAATTTTCTTAGAAAGTCCAGTTAAAGCAGCAATTTTGTTTCCGTGAACGTAGAAGCCTACAAAAGGAGCTTCAAGAATTTCGAAACCACCGATTTCAATTTTCTCACCAATTACACCTGTTTGCTCGATTAGTTTTTCTTGAACAGTAATACCACCATAATCTGCTGCCATAAACTCTTCTTTAGAAGATGAGTTTAGTGCGATTTCAGCAAATTTATTTGCCATTTCAACGTAAGATTCGTTTTTGGCTACGAAGTCTGTTTCACAGTTTAATGAAATAGCAACACCTCTTGTGTTGTCTTCGTTTACTAAAGCAACAGCAACTCCTTCACTTGAATCGCGGTCAGCTCTTTTTTCAGCAATTTTTTGTCCTTGTTTTCTAAGGATTGCAATTGCTTCGTCCATGTTTCCTTCTGCCTCAACCAATGCCTTCTTACAGTCCATCATGCCTGCACCGGTGGCTTGTCTTAATTTATTTACTTCTGCTGCAGTTATTTTTGCCATTTGATTATATTTTGTTGGGTAAATGGTGATAGAGACGCAAAGTGGAGCGTCTCTATCAAATTTATATTTTGGATTTTAATGCAGTGTGCATTTATTACTCCTCTTCTTTTTTAGCTTCTTTTTTTGCTTTTGGAGCTTTGGCTTTTTTAGCCATTCCTTTTTCGTCACTCTCGTCGTTGTCTTTTCCTGATTTTCTTTCAGAAAGACCTTCGATGATAGCTTCAGAAACGAATGACATAATGCTTTCAATAGATTTTGAAGCGTCGTCGTTTGAAGGAATTACATAATCAATGATACGTGGGTCACAGTTAGTGTCTACCATAGCAAAGATTGGAATGTTCAATTTTAAAGCTTCTGCAACAGCAATGTGCTCGCGTGTTGTGTCAACAATAAATAGAGCTGCTGGAAGACGGCTCATGTCTGAAATAGAACCTAAGTTCTTTTCTAGTTTTGCACGAAGACGATCTACAGCTAATCTTTCTTTTTTAGAAAGTGTGTTGAAAGTTCCATCTTGCTTCATTCTATCGATAGAAGCCATTTTCTTAACAGCTTTACGAATAGTAACAAAGTTTGTTAGCATTCCTCCGGGCCATCTTTCAGTAATGTATGGCATGTTGGCTGCTTTAGCTTTTTCAGCAACAATGTCTTTAGCTTGTTTTTTGGTAGCTACAAAAAGAATTTTGCGCCCACTAGCTGCGATTTTTCTAAGAGCTTCACAAGCTTCTTCGATTTTTGCAGCAGTTTTGTATAGGTTGATAATGTGGATTCCGTTGCGCTCCATGTAGATGTAAGGAGCCATGTTTGGATTCCATTTGCGTGTCAAGTGACCAAAGTGTACACCTGCATCAAGTAAGTCTTTTACTTCTGGTTTTTTTGCCATTTTTTGTTTTAGTTTACGTTCTGTCAAAGGATAGCAACCTGTTTCGTTTATTCGAATTTGGTTTAGATGCTAAACTAACTTCTACCTCGACTATGCGTGTAGATAACAGCTTTTTTTAATGAATAATAAATATGAACTTAATAACTTGAATTGGGTATCCCGAAGAGATACCCAATCAAGTTGGGTATTATTTTTTTCAACCAACACCCAGAACCAAGGTTGCTGAGCGGAGTCGAAGTATTAACGTTTAGAGAACTGGAATTTCTTACGAGCTTTCTTCTGTCCGTATTTCTTACGCTCTACCATTCTTGGATCTCTTGTTAGTAAACCTTCTGGCTTAAGAATGCCTCGGTTTTCATCATTTAGATCACACATTGCTCTAGAAATAGCAAGACGAATAGCTTCTGCTTGTCCAGTGATTCCTCCTCCAAAAACATTTACTGTGATGTCGAAATTCTTTTCGTTGTCAGTAAGTGTTAGAGGTTGTTTTACTTTATATTGTAATGTTCCTGTTGGGAAATAGTTTTCAAATTCACGCTTGTTGATAGTGATTTTACCTTCTCCTTGTTTCAGGTAAACTCTTGCAACAGCGGTTTTTCTTCTTCCTATTTTGTGAATTGCCTCCATTATTTGCTGTTGTTAAGGTTAATAGTTCGAGGTTTTTGTGCTTCCTGTCCGTGATTCGCATCTGCGTACACTTTTAGGTTTCTGAACAAATCAGCTCCCAATTTGTTTTTTGGTAGCATCCCTTTTACCGCTTTTTCAACAATTCTAGTTGGGTTTTTCTTGTGTAACTCAGTAGCAGTTAAACTACGTTGTCCACCAGGATACCCCGTGTGACGAATGTATGTCTTGTCGTCCCACTTGTTTCCAGAAAGGCTTACCTTTTCAGCGTTAATAATAATTACGTTATCACCACAATCTACGTGAGGGGTGAAGCTTGGCTTGTGTTTGCCGCGAAGCAAAATAGCAACTTCGCTTGCAAGACGACCCAATGCCTGGCCGTCCGCATCCACTATCAACCATTCTTTTACAACGGTGTTTTTGTTAGCAGACACTGTTTTGTAACTTAATGTATCCATTAGTTTTTTGTCAATTGTTAATAAATCATTGTTTTCTCACCCAAAAACAAAATCAGATTTTGTCTTAGAGGGGTGCAAATGTAGTATTATTTATTTGAATAACAACGCGGTGGAGTGAAATATTTTGAGGCACTAAATATTTCAGATTTCAAAATTTAAAAATATTCAAGACCAATCCTTACAATACTTGTTAACTAATACTAGAATTGGTCTGAATATATCACCTCTTTATCGAAGGTAAATAGAATCTATACCGCTTATTTTGAGTTCGTTTTTTTAACCTTATTCTAGGGTCAAAATTAAATCTCCTTTCATTACCATTGTTCCTGGTTTCAGGGATACGGATTTTACTACGCCTTCTGTTATTGCTGTAATGGTTGTTTCCATTTTCATGGCTTCAATAATGAATAAGTGGTCGTTCTTCTTAACTTTCTGACCCTTTTTCACCAACACTTTATATAAGCTTCCTTGTAGTGGCGCTCCATATTGCTTGGCATCTTGTTCATCTGCTTTAACATGAACTTCTTTTTTAACTTGAATGGATTTATCCTGAATCTCTACGAATCTATTTTCTCCATTTACTGAAAAGAATACAATTCTTTTTCCTTCTTCATTCGGAATTCCAACAGATAGTAGTTTTACTAAAATAGATTTTCCTGGCTCTAACTCTATGGTTGCTTCTTCTTGAAGCTTCATTCCGTAGAAGAAATTTTCTGTTGTGAGAATGGCTGTGTTGCCATACAGTTTGTATTTTTCATGTGCATCTTCAAAAACCCTTGGATATAGAATGTATGACAGAAAATCTTCAAACTCTATAGGTCTTGAAAATCCTTTCTGAAACTTCTTTGAGAACTCTTTGAAATCGGTTTCAAAATCAATGGGTTCTAAATGAGCGTTTGGTCTGTCGGTATAAGGTGTAGTGTTTTTAAGAATTATTTTTTGAAGTTTTTTCGGAAACCCGCCTATTGGCTGTCCTAAATCTCCTTTGAAAAAATTGATAACAGATTCTGGAAATGACAATGTGTCGCCGCGCTGCATTACGTCTTCTGGTTGAAGATTGTTAGTCACCATAAAAATGGCCATATCTCCAACAACTTTAGAGCTAGGGGTAACTTTTATTAAATTCCCAAACATTTCGTTTACTTGTGCATAGGTTTTCTTTACTTCGTAAAAACGGTCTCCAAGGCCTAAAGCTTCAGATTGTGGGCGAAGGTTAGAATATTGTCCTCCTGGAATTTCATGCTGGTATACTTCTGCTGTTCCTGCTTTTAATCCTGATTCAAAAGGATAGTATTTTTCACGCACGTCTTCCCAATAGTTTGAAAACTCATTTAGTTTAGAAATATCGAATTTATGTTCTCTTTCTTGGTTTCTCATCATTTCAACAATAGAGTTGAAACTTGGTTGAGAAGTTAATCCAGACATTCCACTAATGGCAACGTCTACAACATCTACACCGGCTTCAATGGCTTTCAAATAAGTAGCCGATTGGATTGAAGATGTGTCGTGGGTGTGGAGGTGAACAGGAATATTTAATGTATCCTTTAAGGCCGTTACTAATTCGCTTGCGGCATAAGGTTTTAGTAGCCCAGCCATGTCCTTAATAGATATAATATGGGCGCCTGCATTTTCAAGATCTTTAGCAAGCTGTGTGTAGTACTTTAGCGTATATTTAGTTTCCTTTGGATCTAAAATGTCACCTGTATAGCTTATTGCAGCTTCTGCAATTCCTCCAGTTTTATTTCGGACGTAATTGATGCTAGGCTCCATTGCTTTCACCCAGTTTAATGAGTCGAAAATTCTGAAAATATCTATTCCATTTTCCCAAGACTTCTCTATAAACTTTTCAATGAGGTTGTCGGGATAGGCTTTATAGCCAACTGCATTCGATCCTCTAAGTAGCATTTGGAATAAAATATTTGGAATTCTTTGTCTTAACTCGCAAAGTCGAGTCCAAGGGCTTTCGTTTAGAAACCTAAGGCAAACGTCGAATGTTGCACCGCCCCACATTTCAATACTGAAAGTGTTAGGGTGGTTTTTAGCAAAACTTTCAGCAACCTCGAGCATATCATAGGATCGCATTCGGGTTGCTAATAAAGACTGGTGTGCGTCTCTAAAGGT
>DATGMT010000134.1:0-11771 GCA_035307265.1 Aequorivita sp. | reverse complement strand
TTAAAATTCTCGAGTCCTAATGCTTTCTTTGCTGAAAAGAAACAAATTGTAGATACTTCCTACCCGGGAGACATTGTAGGACTTCATGATACTGGTAACTTTAAAATTGGAGACACACTAACCGAAGGTGAAGAAATGCACTACAGAGGTATCCCAAGCTTTTCACCAGAACATTTTAAATACATCAACAATGCTGATCCAATGAAGAGTAAGCAATTGGAAAAAGGAATTGATCAACTTATGGATGAAGGTGTAGCTCAGCTTTTCACAATAGAAATTAATGGCAGAAAAGTAATTGGAACTGTTGGTGCACTTCAATTTGAAGTAATTCAATATAGATTAGAACATGAATATGGTGCTAAGTGTTCTTATGAAAACCTAAATGTTCACAAAGCTTGTTGGATAGATCCTGTAGATCCTAAGAGCGAAGAGTTTGCTGATTTCAAACGCGTAAAATCACGATTTTTAGCAAGAGACAAACGAGGCCAACTAGTGTTTTTTGCCGACTCTGCTTTTACACTTCAAATGACTCAATCTAAATATCCAAATGTGAAGTTACATTTTGTGAGTGAATTCACGCCATCAGCTAAGGGTAAAAAAGTATAGAAGCATATAAAAATTAGCTCTAATTATCTAGTTGCTTCCAAGCTGATCCATTCCACCCATAAAAATGACCATTAAAAAAACCATGGTTCCTGCACCTCCTGTAGGAACCGGTGATGATGCACCATCTAAAATTCCAGTATAACCTCCATCCCCTATTTTCACAGCTCCATTAATTTCTACTTTTTCTGAGGGACTAGCTGCTCCTACACCTACATGTCCATTATCAGCAATTACAAAGTTAGTGTTCCTAGACCAAGAAAGCTCACCACTACCGTTAGAAGTTAGAACTTGACCATTTGATCCGTCTGCTCTAGGAAACTTATATGAAGAATGAACATTATTATTTTGGAAAGAAAACTCAATCGCAGAACCTGACTCATATTTTATTGAAGTGGAATTATTATTGACCAAGTCATCCAAAGAAATATCAAACAGGCCATTATTCTCAGCATTTAAACTTAAAACAGCCCTTTTAAGCCACTGCCAAGTAAATTTGTTCCCGAATAAATACCACCATTATATGTACTAGTACCCTCTGTAAAAGTCATCAATGAATGAAAAGTTCCATTGATATGGAGTGTTTCTGAAGGACTATCAACTCCAATCCCGACATAACCATTATCCTTAATTACAAATTCAGTTCCTGAAGGTCGTGAAGAAACACCATCGCTTAGTGTGCTGAGTTCGGTTCTCGTAAATCCATAATTACTATACCAAGGACTATTAACTCCACTAGAAGGTGAAGACCAAGAGAGACTTCCTTCACCATCAGTAACTAAAGTTTGACCTGCAGAACCATCTGTTCTAGGAAAACTATAGGAAGAATGATTATTGTTATCGATAAATGAAAATTTAATCGGTCTATTTGAATTATAACTTATTCTTGTTAAATCTTTATTATCCTCATTTTCTATCTCTAAGGAAACTCCTTGCCCTTCTTCATTTGGCTGTAAAGTTAAAGCAGCAGTTACTTTAGCTACTCTATCTATAGTACTTAATCGAGCTTCTTTTTCTTTTAAACTAACTACACTTTCTGAACCTGAATCGTTATTAAACGCACCTCCACTAAATTTTGCTAAACGCGCTTCATCTAACATATGCAGTAAAGTGATACTTGAAGTAGCAGGATCAAAACTATCTTCGCCAAGCATAGAAATTATTGCTGTTCCTTGCAGTCCACTTCCATAAAGACTATCCCCTGAGTAAAAACCAGTCGTATAGACATCAGAGTTTTCATCTGTGATTTTATTTTGAGTAACAAAGGAACTGTTTACGTGTAAGTTCTCTCATGGAGTTTTTAGACCTATTCCTACATTTCCATTGTCTAGCGATACAAACTCAGAACCGACGGGGCGTTCAGTGCTTCCATCGCTTAAATACATTAACTCTACGCTTCCAGGTTTATATACCCACTTAGAATCAGCGTCTGTATTTGCACGAATCCAATTTGTACCATCATTTACATAGAAACCTGGGGTGACGCTATTTATACCTGTTCCAACAGTAGCTGTATTATAAACAATCATACCAGCAACATCTTCACTTAATGGCAATGGGCTATCAGTAGCTATCAAAGATACTCTAGGGATCAACAGACCTTTATCTGTTGATGCTAGGTCGAGTAATGAATTTGGATTAGGATTAATTGTGCCTATACCAACTTGAGCGTAAATATCTTTACTAAAAATACATATTAAGCAAAATAATTGGGCTTTTAATTTCATAAATCTAATATTAAAACAAAAATATTATTACCATAAAAATAGCATTTTTATTTAAACACTCCTCTGTATGAAAATTAACCCCCAATCATAAACGCAACTATAACTTCTATAAATGAGTTTAAACTTAAAATTAATGATATAAATACTCCTGAATCTTCAAGTAATATCATAAAATAAAAGAACACTATAAGCATCAAAATCAAACTACACCTATCAAGTTAGCTAAAAAAAAATAATCCTTCTAACATGAAATAATGTTAGAAGGATTATATTATCTTAATATTTAAAATATTAAGCTTCCCCAGTCGGGCCAAAATTTAAAGGCATCGGCGGTTGCTCGTAGTCTTTAATTTCTCCGTGGGCATTTTCAAAACGTTTAACGTTATCATTTAAAGCCTTCAAAAATCTTTTAGCATGTTGTGGCGTCAAAATTATTCGCGACTTTACTTTACTTTTCTGTACACCAGGCATAATAGTAACAAAATCCACTACAAATTCTGATACAGAATGATTTATTATAGCCAAGTTACTGTAAGTCCCTTGAGCTACGTTTTCGTCTAATTCAATATTTATCTGCCCTTTCTTAGGTTGTTTTTTTTGGTCTGACATAGTTAGATTTTTAAAAAATTAATCTCGATAATCATCGGGATATGTGTCTGGCTTTAGAATATAAACTCTAAACGACATGAATATTAAAGAAAAGGTGCGTCCTTAAAAGACGCACCTTTTACTCTAAATTTAGTTATAATTCACTTCTTGCTTCATGCTGTTCATCTCTTCTAGCTCTTGCTTAGAACCCACAATTATTGTGTCGTAAGATCTCATACCTGTTCCGGCAGGTATTCTATGACCAACAATTACGTTTTCTTTCAGGCCTTCAAGATGATCAACTTTACCAGCAACAGCTGCTTCGTTCAATACTTTAGTTGTTTCCTGGAATGAAGCTGCAGATATAAATGATTTTGTCTGCAACGATGCTCTAGTAATTCCCTGAAGTATTGGAGTTGCTGTTGAAGGTACCGCGTCGCGGGCTTCTACTAACTCTTTATCGCTTCTTCTTAGTAATGAGTTTTCATCACGTAGTTCACGAGCTGTAAGAATTTGTCCTTCTTTCAAGTTTTCAGAATCACCAGCATTTACAACTACTTTCATTCCAAAGATCTTATCGTTTTCATCGATAAAGTCGTCTTTATGAATCAATTGATTCTCAAGGAAAGTAGTATCTCCTGGATCTTGGATTTGAACTTTTCTCATCATTTGACGAACAACTACCTCAAAGTGCTTATCGTTAATCTTCACACCTTGCAATCTATACACTTCTTGAACTTCGTTCACTAAGTATTGCTGAACTGCAGAAGGGCCTTTAATTCTCAAGATATCTTCTGGAGTAATAGATCCGTCTGAAAGTGCCATTCCTGCACGTACATAATCATTTTCTTGAACAAGAATCTGGCTAGAAAGTTTAACCAAGTACTTCTTCAATTCGCCTAACTTAGACTCAACAATTATCTCACGGTTTCCTCTCTTAATTTTTCCAAAGGAAACAACACCATCTATTTCACTTACCACTGCTGGGTTAGATGGGTTACGAGCTTCAAAAAGTTCAGTAACTCGTGGAAGACCTCCTGTAATATCTCCTGCTTTTGCAGATCTACGTGGTATCTTAACTAATACTTTACCAATCTTGATCTTCTCTTCATCATCTACCATAATGTGAGCGCCAACTGGTAAGTTGTATGAACGAATAACTTCATCTTTCTTACCCAAAATTAGGAGTGTTGGAATACGCTTCTTATCTCTTGATTCAGTAATTACTTTTTCCTGGAATCCAGTTTGCTCATCAATTTCTACTTGGTAAGTTACCCCTTGAACGATGTTTTCATATTTAATTTTTCCAGCAAATTCTGAAATAATTACACCGTTATATGGATCCCAAGAACACACAACATCACCTGCTTTCAATTCATCACCATTCTTAATGTGAAGTGTTGAACCGTAAGGAATGTTATTTGTACTTAAAGTAATTCCTGTTTTCTGATCAACAAGTTTTACTTCTGAAGTACGAGAAATCACAATATTAGCTGGGTTACCTTGAGTATCCTCACCTTTTACAGTTTTTAGATCCTCAATTTCAGCTTTACCATCAAACTTAACTGTCAATTTATTTTGCTCAGAAATGTTTCCTGCAATACCTCCTACGTGGAACGTACGAAGCGTAAGCTGAGTACCTGGTTCTCCAATAGATTGAGCAGCAACAACACCAACCGCTTCTCCACGCTGAACCATTCTGTTGGTTGCAAGGTTTCTACCGTAGCACTGTGCACAAATTCCTTTTGGAGCCTCACAAGTTAGCGCAGAACGAACTTCTACACTTTCGATAGGTGATGCTTCAATAACAGCTGCAATCTCCTCTGTGATATGATCACCTGAAGCAACAATTAACTCTTTAGTAAACGGGTGGTAAACATCATTAAGTGCTGTTCTACCAATAATTCTAGCTCCTAAAGTTTCTACTACCTCTTCATTCTTCTTTAATGGGAATACTTCAATTCCTCTTAAAGTATCACAATCTTCAATGTTGATAATAACATCTTGAGATACGTCTACTAGACGACGTGTTAGGTAACCAGCATCTGCTGTTTTAAGAGCCGTATCCGCAAGTCCCTTACGAGCACCGTGAGTTGAAATAAAGTATTCAAGAATTGAAAGACCTTCCTTAAAGTTTGAAAGAATTGGGTTTTCAATAATTTCACCACCACCTGCACTTGTTTTCTTTGGTTTAGCCATCAGACCACGCATACCTGTCAACTGACGGATTTGCTCTTTAGATCCTCTCGCCCCAGAGTCAAGCATCATATACACCGAGTTAAACCCTTGTTGATCCTCACGGATTCTCTTCATGGATAACTCTGTAAGCTCAGCGTTTGTTGCTGTCCAAATATCAATAACCTGGTTATAACGCTCATTGTTAGTAATAAGCCCCATATTATAGCTATTGATAATACCATCTACCTGTGTATTGGCATCTTGTATTAGCGCTTGTTTTTCTTTAGGAATAATAATATCTCCTAAACTAAACGATAGTCCACCTTCGAATGCGAATTTAAAGCCTAATGTTTTAATCTCATCAAGGAAATCGGAAGTTGTAGGAACATCAGTAACCTTCAAAATTCTACCAATGATATCACGAAGCGAACGTTTAGTAAGCACCTCGTTAACAAATCCAGCTTCTACTGGCACTTTTTCGTTAAAGATTACTCTACCTAAAGTTGTGGTGATGATCTGTTTTGTTAATTCACCGTTATCATTGAAATCGTCCGTACGTATTTTGATTTCAGCATTCAATTCTACTTTTCCTTCGTTGTAAGCAATAATAGCTTCCTCTGCAGAGTAGAATGTTAGCCCTTCTCCTATTACTTTATATTCTGGAGTAGACTTGCGTAGTTTGGTCATATAATAAAGACCCAAAACCATATCCTGAGACGGAACTGCAATTGGCGATCCGTTTGCAGGGTTCAAAATATTATGTGATGCAAGCATCAATAATTGAGCCTCTAAGATTGCTTCAGAACCTAGTGGAAGGTGTACTGCCATCTGGTCTCCATCAAAATCCGCGTTAAATGCAGTACAAACTAATGGGTGTAACTGAATAGCTTTACCTTCAATTAGTTTTGGTTGGAAAGCTTGAATACCTAAACGGTGAAGCGTAGGAGCACGGTTTAAAAGAACTGGATGTCCTTTCAATACGTTTTCAAGAATATCCCAAACAACTGGTTCTTTCTTATCTATAATTTTCTTGGCTGATTTTACAGTCTTTACTATTCCTCTCTCAATCAGTTTTCTGATTACAAAAGGCTTGTAGAGCTCTGCAGCCATATCTTTTGGAATTCCACACTCGAATAGCTTCAATTCAGGTCCAACAACAATTACTGAACGCGCTGAATAATCCACACGTTTACCCAGTAAGTTTTGACGGAAACGACCTTGTTTTCCTTTCAATGAGTCTGAAAGAGATTTTAATGGTCTGTTGCTATCTGTTTTAACAGCAGAAGACTTTCTAGTGTTATCTAGTAATGAATCAACTGCTTCCTGAAGCATACGCTTTTCGTTACGAAGAATTACTTCTGGAGCTTTAATCTCCATCAATCTCTTCAAACGGTTATTACGTATAATTACTCTTCTATAAAGGTCATTCAAATCTGAAGTAGCAAATCTTCCACCATCTAATGGAACTAATGGACGTAATTCTGGTGGAATAACTGGAACCACCTTCATAATCATCCACTCTGGCTTGTTTTCGCGATTTTTATTTGCTTCACGTAATGCCTCTACAACTTGAAGACGTTTTAACGCTTCTGTTTTACGTTGTTTTGAAGTTTCATTATTTGCTTTATGTCTAAGCTCATATGAAAGTTCATCAAGATCTACTCTTTGTAGAAGGTCAATCAAACACTCAGCTCCCATTTTAGCAATAAACTTGTTAGGGTCTGTATCTTCTAAGTATTGATTTTCCTGAGGAATAGAATCAAGGATATCTAAGTACTCTTCTTCAGTTAGAAAGTCCATTTTCTTAACTTCCTCTCCTCCTTCATATTTTGCAATACCTGGTTGAATAACCACATATCGCTCATAATATATGATCATATCTAATTTCTTAGATGGCAATCCAAGGATATAACCAATTTTATTAGGAAGGCTTCGGAAATACCAAATATGTGCAACTGGAACCACTAAGTTAATATGGCCCACACGGTCACGACGTACTTTCTTTTCGGTAACTTCTACACCACAACGGTCACAAACAATACCTTTGTAGCGAATTCGTTTATATTTGCCACAGGCACACTCATAGTCCTTAACAGGTCCAAAAATGCGCTCACAGAAAAGTCCGTCACGCTCTGGCTTATGCGTACGGTAGTTGATTGTTTCGGGTTTTAGAACCTCTCCTCTAGACTCTGCTAAAATAGACTCAGGAGAAGCTAAACCAATAGAAATCTTGTTGAATTTCTGTACTGTGTTTTCTTTATTTCTGTTCATCATGTTGAAAAAATGATTATTTGTTAGAGACGTCTATTCTACGTCTTTTACGTCGAAGCGCTTTTTATACACCTCTTCGAATGAAATCAAAAAATGATTTCGGAAAACAATTATAATGCTCCCGCCTTAGCGGGAGCACCATATTATTCTTCTAGTCTAATGTCTAGACCTAGTCCTTTCAATTCGTGCATTAATACGTTGAAAGACTCAGGTAGACCTGGCTCAGGCATATTTTCACCTTTAACGATTGCTTCGTAGGTTTTAGCTCTTCCTATAACGTCATCAGATTTCACAGTTAGAATTTCTCTAAGTGTGCTTGATGCACCATAGGCCTCCAATGCCCAAACTTCCATCTCTCCAAAACGCTGACCTCCAAATTGTGCTTTACCACCAAGAGGCTGCTGCGTAATAAGTGAGTAAGGTCCAATAGAACGAGAGTGCATCTTGTCATCAACCATGTGTCCGAGTTTCAACATATAAATAACTCCAACAGTAGCTGGTTGATCAAAGCGCTTACCTGTACCACCATCATATAAGTAGGTGTGTCCATATCTTGGAATACCTGCTTCGTCTGTATATTGATTTATGTGTTCAATTTCAGCTCCATCAAAAATTGGTGTAGCAAACTTGCGACCCAGTTTTTGTCCAGCCCAACCTAACACAGTTTCATATATCTGACCAATGTTCATACGTGATGGTACCCCAAGTGGGTTCAATACAATTTCAACAGGAGTTCCATCGTCTAAGAATGGCATATCTTCTTGTCGTACAATACGTGCAACAATACCTTTGTTACCGTGACGACCAGCCATCTTATCACCAACTTTTAGCTTACGTTTCTTAGCAACATAAACCTTAGCTAGTTTCAATATTCCAGAAGGAAGTTCATCTCCAACAGAGATCGTGAATTTCTCACGACGTAAGTTTCCTTGAAGATCGTTTTCCTTAATCTTATAGTTGTGAAGCAAATCGGCAACTAAACTATTTGTTTCATCGTCTGTAGCCCATGTTCCTCCTGTTAAGTGAGTATACTCATCAACAGCATTCAACATTTTTAAAGTGTACTTCTTACCTTTAGGGAATACAACTTCTCCTAAATCGTTAGTAACACCTTGAGCTGTTTTACCTCCTACAATTGCAAAAAGCTTTTCGATTAAAACATCTTGAAGAGCAACGAATTTTGCTTCGTATTTTGCTTCAAGTTCAGCTATATCCTCTTTGTCTTTTGCTCGCTTACGCTTATCCTTTATAGCACGTGCAAACAATTTCTTGTCTATAACTACACCGTGTAATGAAGGCGAAGCTTTAAGAGAAGCATCTTTTACGTCTCCTGCTTTGTCTCCAAAAATAGCGCGAAGAAGTTTTTCTTCTGGTGTAGGATCACTTTCACCTTTAGGAGTAATTTTTCCAATTAGAATATCACCAGGCTTAACCTCGGCTCCAATTCTAATCATTCCATGCTCATCCAAATCCTTAGTAGCTTCTTCTGAAACGTTAGGAATATCATTAGTTAATTCTTCATTACCTAATTTGGTGTCACGTACTTCTAAAGAGTATTCATCAATGTGTATTGACGTAAAGATGTCTTCACGTACTACTTTTTCAGAAATAACAATTGCATCCTCAAAGTTGTAACCTTTCCATGGCATGAAAGCAACTTTCATGTTACGCCCTAGAGCAAGTTCTCCTTTTTCAGTAGCATAACCTTGACAAAGTACTTGTCCTTTTTTAACTCTATCACCTTTGCTAACAATAGGCTTTAGGTTAATAGAAGTTCCTTGGTTTGTTTTTCTGAACTTTACTAATTGATATGTTTTGGAATCACTATCAAAACTAACCATACGCTCTCTTTCGGTACGGTCATATTTAATAGTAATTTCATTAGCATCTACATACTCAACAACTCCGTCGCCTTCTGCGTTTATTAACACACGGCTATCTGATGCAACTTGTCTTTCAAGACCAGTTCCAACAATTGGAGAGTCTGCAACTAATAGAGGAACTGCTTGACGCATCATGTTCGATCCCATCAGTGCACGGTTAGCATCATCATGTTCTAAGAACGGAATTAATGATGCAGATATAGAAGCTATTTGGTTTGGCGCAACGTCGGCATAGTTTAGAGAAGTAGGCTCAATCAATGGGAAGTCACCCTCCATTCTTGCAATTACTTTCTCTGCTTCAATTTCACCTGAATCAGACATTGGAATGTTTGCCTGAGCAATATTCATATCTTCTTCTTCCTCTGCAGAAAGATATACAGGATCATTTTTGAAGTCTATTTTACCATCAACCACTTTGCGGTATGGTGTTTCAATAAATCCTAAGTTATTAACCTTAGCATAAACTGAAAGTGACGATATCAAACCAATGTTTGGTCCTTCCGGTGTTTCAATAGGACAAAGTCTTCCGTAGTGAGTATAGTGAACGTCACGAACCTCAAACCCTGCTCTTTCACGCGATAGACCTCCTGGTCCAAGTGCAGAAAGACGACGCTTATGCGTAATCTCAGCAAGTGGGTTGGTTTGATCCATAAACTGTGATAACTGGTTTGTACCGAAGAATGAGTTAATTACTGAAGACAATGTCTTAGCATTAATCAAGTCTATAGGTGTAAACACTTCGTTATCACGAACGTTCATACGCTCACGAATTGTACGAGCCATACGAGCTAATCCCACTCCAAATTGTTGAGATAATTGCTCACCAACCGTACGTACACGTCGGTTACTTAAGTGATCAATATCATCAATTTCTGCTTTAGAGTTGATTAGTTCAATTAAATATTTAACGATAGTAATGATATCTTCTTTGGTAAGCACTTGCTTATCCATATCGATATCAAGACCTAATTTTTTATTCATTCGGTATCGACCTACTTCACCAAGGTTGTATCGTTGCTCACTAAAGAAAAGCTTATTGATAACACCTCTTGCAGTTTCCTCATCTGGCGGTTCTGCATTACGAAGTTGTCTGTAGATATGCTCTACTGCCTCTTTCTCAGAGTTTGTAGGGTCTTTCTGTAAGGTATTGTGGATAATGGCATAGTCGCCCATTTGATTATCCTCCTTATGTAAAAGGACAGCCTTAGTTCCAGACTCAATAATTTCTTCAATATGTTCTTTTTCTAAAACAGTATCACGGTCGAGAATAATTTCATTTCGCTCAATAGAAACAACTTCACCTGTATCCTCATCTACGAAATCCTCATGCCAAGTTTTTAAAACTCTAGCAGCCAATTTGCGACCAATGTACTTTCTAAGACCTGTTTTAGTGGCTTTAACTTCTTCCGCAAGATCAAATATTTCGAGAATATCTTTATCTCTTTCAAATCCAATTGCACGGAAAAGTGTAGTTACTGGTAATTTCTTTTTACGATCAATATAAGCGTACATAACGCTATTGATATCTGTAGCAAACTCAATCCAAGAACCTTTAAAAGGAATTACTCGGGCTGAGTATAATTTAGTACCGTTTGCGTGAAACGATTGTCCAAAGAAAACACCTGGCGAACGGTGAAGTTGTGAAACAACTATTCGTTCTGCACCATTGATACAGAAAGTACCACTTGGTGTCATGTATGGAATTGTACCTAGATAAACATCTTGTACAATAGTTTCGAAATCTTCGTGTTCAGCGTCTGTACAATAAAGTTTTACTCTTGCTTTAAGAGGTACGCTATACGTAAGTCCTCGCTCAATACATTCCTGAATGGAATATCTTGGTGGGTCTACGAAATAGTCCAAAAACTCTAAAACAAATTGGTTTCGGGTATCGGTTATGGGAAAATTTTCCAAAAAGGTTTTATACAAGCCTTCTTGGCCTCTTTCTTCTGATTTGGTTTCCAACTGGAAAAAATCCTGAAAGGATTTTATCTGGATGTCCAAAAAGTCGGGGTAAGCCGGCTTGTTTTTAACAGAGGAAAAATTCAATCTTTCAGTTTGCGTTGCTGACATCTATGGACGGAATTTTAATTAAAATGAAAATAAAAATCGTATAAAAAGGGCTTAACCGTTATATACGCAAAATGGTTTAGGCCTTTCTACAACTGTAGAAGACCTAAACCTAAAGGTTTTGAAAACCTGGAGGGGAGCTTACTTAAGCTCAACCTCTGCACCAGCTTCTTCCAGTTGTGCTTTTAAAGCCTCAGCTTCATCTTTGGAAATGCCTTCTTTAATAGGAGAAGGAGCGTTGTCAACCAATTCTTTTGCTTCTTTAAGACCAGCACCTGTCAATTCTTTCACAAGTTTTACAACTGCAAGTTTAGATGCGCCGGCTGCTTTAAGAATTACGTCGAATTCTGATTGCTCTTCAACCTCTTCTCCAGCACCGCCACCTCCACCGGCGGCAACAGCTACAGCTGCGGCAGCAGGCTCAATGCCGTACTCTTCTTTTAATATTGTA